>JAEWBL010000711.1 GCA_023391175.1 Pseudomonadota bacterium | reverse complement strand
GTCCTGCTCGCTGCGCTACGTGGACGGCCGGCTGGACGTGGCCGCCACCCGCGGCGACGGTACCGAGGGCGAGGATGTCACCGCCAATGTGCGAACTATCGACGACATCCCCAACCGGCTCCATGGCGCCGGCGTGCCTGACGTCATCGACGTGCGCGGCGAGATCTACATGGCGAAGGCCGATTTCGAGGCGCTGAATGCCCGGCAGGCGGCGGCGGAGGAGAAGGTGTTCGCCAATCCGCGCAACGCCGCCGCCGGCTCCCTGCGCCAGCTCGACCCGAACATCACCGCCTCCCGGCCGCTGAAATTCTTCGCCTATGCCTGGGGCGAGGCGACGCCGCTGCCGGCCGAGACCCAGCACGGCATGGTGGAGGCCTTCGCCCGCTGGGGCTTCTCCACCAATCCGCTCATGGTGCGTGTGACCAGCGCGGCGGAGCTGATCGCCCATTACCGCTCCATCGAGGCGCAGCGGGCGAGCCTGCCCTATGACATCGACGGCGTGGTCTACAAGGTGGACCGGCTCGATCTGCAGCGCCGCCTCGGCTTCGTCTCCCGCTCGCCGCGCTGGGCCATCGCCCACAAATTCCCGGCCGAGCAGGCGACCACCGTGCTGGAGGCCATCGACATCCAGGTGGGCCGCACCGGCGCCCTTACCCCCGTCGCCAAGCTGATGCCGGTGACGGTGGGCGGCGTGGTGGTCGCCAATGCCACCCTTCACAACGAGGACGAGATCGCCCGTAAGGACATCCGCGTCGGCGACACGGTGGTGGTCCAGCGCGCCGGCGACGTGATCCCGCAGGTGGTGCGGGTGATCGAGGAGAAGCGGCCGGCTGGGTCGAAGCCCTATGAATTCCCCACGCTTTGTCCGGCTTGCGGCTCCCATGCCGTGCGTGAGGTGGACACGAAATCCGGCAAGGTGGATGCCGTGCGCCGCTGCGCCGGCGGGCTCATCTGCCCGGCGCAGATGGTGGAGCGGCTGCGCCACTTCGTCTCCCGCAACGCCTTCGACATCGAGGGCCTGGGCGAGAAGCAGGTGCGCGCCTTTTACGACTGGGGGCTGATCGCCTCCCCGGCGGACATCTTCACCCTGGAAGCGCGCAACGCCCGCTCCCTCCAGCGGCTGGAAAACCGCGAGGGCTGGGGCAAGACCTCCGCCGCCAATCTGTTCGCCGCCATCCAGTCCCGCCGCAACGTGGCGGTGGACCGCTTCGTCTTCGCCCTCGGCATCCGCCATGTGGGCGAGACCAACGCCAAGCGCCTGATGCGCCATTACGGCACGGTGGAAGCGCTGGAAGCCGGTGCGCTGGCCGCCGTCATCCCAGGCGAGGAGCACCCCAAGGGCAATGATGCGTGGCAGGAGATGCTCGCCATCGACGGCGTGGGCGACGTGGTGGCGGAAGCGGTCATCGAATTCTTCCACGAGCCGCGCAACCGCGAGGTCGTCGCGGCTCTCCTCGCCGAGGTGACGCCCGCCCCCATGGAACGCGTCGCCGCCGAAAGTCCGGTGGCCGGCAAGACCGTCGTCTTCACCGGCTCGCTGGAGAAGATGACCCGCGACGAGGCCAAGGCCATGGCCGAGCGGCTGGGCGCCAAGGTCGCTGGCTCCGTCTCCGCCAAGACCGACCTCGTGGTCGCGGGCCCCGGCGCGGGCTCGAAGCTTGAGAAGGCGCAGGCGCTGGGGGTGAGGGTCATCACCGAGGACGAGTGGTTCGAGCTGGTGGGGTGAGGGCGCTTCGCCGGCTCACGCCCCTTGACGCCCCCGCCCGAAACCCCCATTCCTCCCGCACCAGCCGGCCGGGCGGCCGCGGCATTTCGGTGTCGAGGAAAGTCCGGGCTCCACGCAGACACGGTGCCGGATAACGTCCGGCGGGGGCGACCCTAGGGAAAGTGCCACAGAAATCAGACCGCTCGCGCGTGCGCGAGTAAGGGTGAAACGGTGGGGTAAGAGCCCACCGCGCGACCGGCAACGGAAGCGGCACGGCAAACCCCACCGGGAGCAAAGTCGAATAGGGACGGCACGGGCAACCACCCCTGTCTACGGGGCGCCGTCCGGGTTGACTGCTAGAGGCGCCGGGCAACCGGCGTCCCAGAGGAATGGTCGCCACGCGGGTGCAAGCCCGCCGTACAGAACCCGGCTTACAGGCCGGCTGGTGTTTCCCTCAGAAATCGAAAGAGTGACGCGGCGCCCGTCCGCGTCCCCTCACACGTCCACGCTGGCGCGCAGCGCGTTCTCCTGGATGAATTCGCGGCGGGGTTCCACCGTGTCGCCCATCAGGCGGTTGAAGAGGTCGTCGGCGGCGTCCACTTCCTTCACGCGCACCTGGAGGAGCGAGCGGGCGTTGATGTCCAGCGTCGTTTCCCACAGCTGCTCGGGGTTCATCTCGCCGAGGCCTTTGTAGCGCTGGAGCGAGAGGCCCTTGCGGCCGGAATCGGTGACGGCGTCGAACAGGTCGACGGCGCCGAACAGCACCTGCTCGTCGCTGCGACGCTTCAGGGTCGCAGCGGCGGCGAACACGCCGTCGAGGTCGCGGGCGAGGGTGTCGAGCCGGCGTGCCTCGGGGGAGGCGATGAAGGCGTGATCGAGCCGCGCCACCTCGGCGACGCCGCGCACGGTGCGGGAGAAGGCATAGCCGGTCTCGTCGCAGAGGCCGGTCCAGCCGCGCTCTGTCTCGTCCGCCAGCGCATCGAGGCGGCGGGCCACCTCGGCGGCGGCGGCGGTGCCGGGGGCCGCATCCTCCAGCGCGGCGGGGGCGAAGGCGCCGGCCAGCGCTGCGTGCTCGGCCACTGCGCGGTTGTAGCGGGGATGGAGCCCGGCAAGCGCGCTGCGCAGCTGGCGCGCCACGTCCACCACATGGGCGAGATCGGCGCCGGTGCGCACCTCGCCCGAAGCGAGATGGAGGGAAGCTTCCTCAAGGCCGGTGGTGATGAGGTAGTCCTCCAGCGCCTTCTCGTCCTTCAGGTAGGTCTCGGACTTGCCGCGCGTGCCCTTGTAGAGCGGGGGCTGGG
>JAEWBL010000696.1 GCA_023391175.1 Pseudomonadota bacterium | reverse complement strand
CGTCGCGCGCGGCAGCGGCGTCACCCTCTGGCGGCAGATCGCCGAGAAGCTGGAGGCCGATATCCTCGCGGGCGCGCTCGCGCCGGGCGCGCGCCTGCCGGTGGAGGCGGAGCTTGCCGAGCGCTTCGGCGTCAATCGCCACACCCTGCGCCGCGCGCTCTCCCATCTCTCCGAGGCCGGGTTGATCGAGGCGACGGCGGGCCGGGGCACCTTCGTGAAGGAGCCGCCGCTGCGCTATCCCATCGGCCCGCGCACCCGCTTCTCCGAGATCGTGGCGGCGGGCGGGCGCGAGCCGTCCGGCCGGTTCCGCGGCTCCACGGTGGAGGCGGCGGACGCGGACGTGGCGCGCGAGCTGCAGCTTGCCATCGGCACGCCGGTGCTGCGCATCGAGACCACCCACGAGGCGGACGGCGTGCCCATCTCCTGCGGCTCGGCCTGGTTTCCCGCCGCCCGCTGCCGCGACCTCGACCTCATCTATGCTGCCACCGGCTCGCTGACGCGGGCGCTCGCGACGCTCGGCATCGAAGATTTCCGCCGGCGCGAGACGCGCATCACCGCCCGACCCGCCAATCCGCGCGAGATGGATATTCTCTCCCTCGCCCCCGGCCGCGCCGTCATGGTGCTGGAACGGCTCGATGTGGAGGCCAACGGCAAGCCCCTGCAATGGGGCCGCTCTTCCTTCGCCGCCGACCGGGTGCAGCTGGTTTTCAAGCCCTAGGTGCTTGCGTCAGCCCAATCGTTTGCGCGAGAAATAGGTATCCAAAGGAGGTCTGCCCCATGGCCGTCGTCGCCGATGAAGCCGCCCTGCGCCGTCTCTATGGCTCTGCCGCGGGACGCAGCGTCGCCAAGCAGCTGGACCGGCTGGACCGCCATTGCCGGCACTTCATCTCGCTGAGCCCGTTCGTGCTCATCGCCACGGCCGATGCCGCGGGCGCCGCCGATGTCTCGCCGCGCGGCGATGTGCCAGGCTTCGTTGCGGCGCGCGAGCGGGAGCTGCTCATTCCCGACCGTCCCGGCAACAACCGGCTGGATTCCCTGACCAACATCCTCGCCACCGGGCAGGTGGGCCTGCTTTTCCTCATCCCCGGCGTGGACGAGACCCTGCGGGTGAACGGCAACGCCTTCATTCATGACGACGTGGAGCTGACGCGCCTGTTCACCGTCGGCGGCAAGGCGCCGCGCACGGTGCTGCGGGTGGAGGTGAAGGAGGCCTATCTGCACTGCGCCAAGGCGTTCATGCGCTCGCGCCTGTGGGACCTCGAGGCGCAGGTGGAGCGCACCCAGCTGCCCACCATGGGCGAAATGCTGCGCGACCAGATCGCCGGCAAGGACGCCGCCTCCGCCTTCGCAACCGACGCGCCGGAGAGCCAGGCCGAGATGGTCGCGCGCTATCGGGAGATCCTGTACTGACGGCGGCCGCTTCTGCCTAGGTTTGTCATGCCCCGGCTTGTCCGGGGCATCCACTCCTCCGCCGGGACGGGTGCGTGAACGCCACACACCGCTCGGGCCCCGGAGTGGATCCCCCGCACAAGGCGGGGGATGACTGTGGAGTTTGACTTTCAGCTCACCCGATGCGCGACTTGCCGATGATGGCGAAGCGCAGGCGGGAGGAGATGAAGTCGATCACCGCCACCATGATGAGCATCATCAGGATGAGGAACGACACCTTCTGCCATTCCAGCACGCGGATCTGCTCGGCGAGGTGCAGGCCGAGACCGCCCGCGCCCACGATGCCGACGATGGTGGACTGGCGGGCGTTCGACTCGAAGTAATAGAGCAGCTGGCTCGCCAGCACCGGCAGCACCTGCGGCAGCATGCCGAAGCGCACCGCTTCCACGGGCGAGCCGCCGGTGGAGACGACGCCCTCCACGGGCTTTCGATCCAGAGCCTCCACCGCTTCGGAGAACAATTTGCCCAGTTCGGCGAAGCTTGCGGTGGCGATGGCGAGGATGCCGGCGAAGGGGCCGAGGCCTACGACTGTCACATAGATCAGCGCCCAGATGAGGCGGTCCACACCGCGCACGGTGTCGAGCACGCGGCGGACAGTGAAATGGGCAAAGATGTTGGGGATGACGTTCTTCGCGGCAAGGAAGCCGAAGGGAAAGGCGATGATGGCGCCACCCAGCGTGCCGAGAAAGGCGATGGCCAGCGTCTCGCCCAGAGCGTGCATGTAAAGCGGAAGCTGGGTGCCCGGATCGGGCGGCACCATCAGCGTGAGGAAGTGCGCGAGCTGCGCGATGCCCGTGCCGAGCCGGTCGAAATTGAAGCCCAGCTGCCAGAAGCCAAAGGCCGCCACCGCCAGCGCCGCCGCTATCGCCCCGAGCGTGCGCATCCGCGCGCCGGGCGAGGGGGCGAGCGCGCCGGGGTGGTCGGCGGCGAGCCGCGCCCGCGCCGCGTGGGTGAGGGTGATGCGCGCCCGGCTCATCGCTGCCCCTCCCAGCCGAGCAGGCGGTGGCGCACCTGCTCCGTGACGAGATCGATGATCATCACGGTCGCGATGATGAGGAGGAGGATGGCGGAAACGTCCGAATAGTAGAACTTGCGGATGGCCTCCAAGAGATCCTGCCCGATGCCGCCGGCGCCGACGAAGCCCATGATGGAGGCTTCGCGCACGTTGATCTCGAAGCGCAGCAGGCCGTAGGAGGCGAAATTGGAGAGCACCTGCGGCACCACGGCGAAGCGCACGGTGGTGAGCCAGGAGGCGCCGGAGGCGGTGGCGCCCTCCACCGGCTTCATGTTGATGTTCTCCACCACCTCGGCATAGAGCTTGCCGAGCGCGCCCATGGTGTGGATGGCGAGCGCCAGCACGCCGGGCATGGGACCGAGGCCGAAGGCGATCACGAACAGCAGCGCGAACACCAGCTCCGGGACCGTGCGGCAGAATTCCAGGAAGCGGCGCGCCCCGAGGCGGATCCACGGGCTCTTCACCAGATTGGCGCTGGCGAGGAAGCAGAGGCAGAAACCGCCCACCGCCCCGATGAGCGTGCCGAGGTAGGCGATCAGGATCGTATCCACCAGAAGCTTCAGCCAGTGGTCGAGGTTCCAGTACCACTCGGCGAGATCGGTGCCGAGGGTGTCCCAGTGAAGGACCGGCGTGATGCTCCAGAAATAGTTGGGCAGCCGGTCGGCATGGGCGAGGAACACCGCCGGCTTCACCTCCCCCATCCAGGCGGCGAGGACGATGCACACGGCGATCACGGCGAACACGACGAGCGTATGGCGCTGCCGCGCCCGGACCGCCGCGTCGTAATGCGCGATCAGGGGGGCGATCTGCTCGTCGGGCAGCCGGGTGATGGCGTGGGACACGTAAGCCTCTGCCTGTTTCTCCCCTCTCCCCATGCGGGAGAGGGGCTGGGGGTGAGGGGGCTGGT
>JAEWBL010000694.1 GCA_023391175.1 Pseudomonadota bacterium | reverse complement strand
CGATGAGCGCCGCCCCCTCCGATGCGAGCAGGTCCGCCGAGACCAGATCGCTCAGGTTGCGTCCTGCAGCAGCCTGATGGCCGAAGGCGGCAGCGAGGATGGTCGGGGTAAAGATGCCGATGCCGTAGGTGGACAGGTCCTGCAGGAACCACGGCACCGCGGCGAGGATGGTGGCGCGCCGGATGTGCGGCGTCTTGAAAAGCGCGGCCGGGGTGCGCTCGTGATCGTGGGCGGCGGCGCCGGCATGGCCGTGGTGGCGATGGGTCAGCTCGATGGATTTGGGATATTGCGGCGAGCGGGCGAGTAGGCGCTGCGCCGCCTGCTGGGCCTCCTCCACCCGGCCGTGGGCGAGCAGCCAGCTCGCGCTTTCCGGCACGAAGAGGCGGGCCACCGCGACCGCCACAGCCGGCAGGATGGCGACCGCATACATCAGGCGCCAGGCGGAGACCTCTTCCATGTTGGACAGCACCAGGTAGCCGAGCAGCGTGCCCGTGAGCGCGCCGACCGCCTGGAAGCCGAAGGCGCTGAGCACGAGGCGCCCACGCGCCGCGGACGGGATGCTCTCGGAGATCACGAGATGGGCGGTGGGATAGTCGCAGCCGAGCGCGATGCCGATGCCGAACAGGAACACCACGGTCCAGACAAAGGAGGGGCTGACCGCCAGAAGCGCGAGGAAGATGATGAAGATCACCATCTCGGACACGAACATCAGCTTGCGGCCGAACTGGTCGGCGAGGCCGCCGAGCAGCAGCGCCCCGACCAGGATGCCGGCGAGGCTCGCCGCGCCCACGAGGCCGTGCTGGAAGGCGTTCATGCCAAACTCGCGGGCCATGAGGGGCAGCGTCACGCCCGTCATGAACACCACCAGCCCCTCGAAGAACTTGCCCGCCGCGGCCAGCCACCAGATGCGCCACTGCATGGCCGTCATGGGGGTGGCGGCCACCCGCGTGCCGTCCCGCCAGACGGGCGTTTCATCGATATAGTCCTGCACCGAGCGCTTGTGGTCGAGCCCGCGCAGGTCCCGCATCTCGTTCATCGACGTCTCCCCCGGCAACAGCGTGACAGAAAGCGGACGGCGCGTGAATTGCCGATGACGGCCCCGCAGACGGCTACCGCCGCAGGGGCTGGCGGGCCGAAGGGGGACCGGCTAAGAAAGATGTTCACCGGCGTGCTGCCCGGCCGTTCGCGGCCTCTCAGCGCAAGGCGCGCCCCCTCCCGTCCGGCGCCGCAGGTTCCCATGGTCTTTTCCCGCGTCTCTGCCCTGCCCCTCGCGGCCCTCTGCCTCGCCCTCGCCGCCTGCCAGGGCAATCCGGACAGCTGGGGCACCGGCGTGGTGAAGCAGACCGACGCCTTCGGCGACTATTCGGAGACGGTGGTCTCCATCCCCAAGCCCACCGCCGGGCCGCGCCAGTTCGAATGCACAGGGCCCTTTGCGCCCAATACCACCGCCACCAACATCGCCGCCGACTTCGGGCAGGCGAACGTCATCACCGGCAACATCATGTCGCCGGACGGCAGCACGGCCCCCGGCATCATCCTTCTGCCCAACGATCCCGCCCTGAGCCTGGAGATCGCCTGGAAGGACCCGGCCAACATGGCCGCGCCGCGCCGCGTCGCCTTCACCGAAAGCTCGGCCTGGACGGTGAACGGCATCGGCATCGGCGCCAGCCTCGCCGACCTCGAGCGGGCCAACGGCAAGCCGTTCCGCATCCAGGGCTTCGGCGGCAACGCCGGCGGCGTGGTGGCGGACTGGCGGGGCGGACGGCTCGCCAACCTGGGCGGCGGCTGCGTGCTCGGGGTGCAGCTTGCGCTTTCAGCCACCGCATCCGACAGCGCGCAGGCGCGCATCTCCGGCCCCAAGGTCTATACCTCGAACGATGCCGGCATCCGCGCCGCCAACCCGAGCGTGGGCGTGTTCTGGGTCAACTACCGCTAGGGGAACGGGCGTCGGCCGTTGCGATTTGCGAAACCAGCGCCGGCATTAAGATTAACACTCTCTAAATACCGCCAAGCTTGCGCCGCCGCCTTTTCAAGGGGCGCAACGGTTGTAGAGTCCCCCTGCGCGTCGCGGACCCCACCGCCCGCGGGAGACACTTCCAATGAAACGCCTGATCCTAGGAGCGCTGCTGGGGGCCGTCTGTGCCGTCAGCGGGGCCTTCGCACAGGGGGCGCCCGCCACCGCCCCCGCTGCCACCGCCCCCTTGGCCGGCGGACCCGCCGGCGGCATGAGTGGCCCGCCCGTCAACATCGAAGAGCTGAAGGGCGTCCAGTGGCTGTTCGTGCAGGTGGCGGATTCCATCTCCGTAACCGACAAGACCATCACGCTGAAGGGCGTTGCGCCGCAGGTCATCATGTTCGCCGACCGTCCCGAGCGGATCACCGGCGACGCCTCCACGGCGACCTTCATCAAGATCTGGAACGAGGGCAAGGACAGCTTCCAGAAGGACCCGCCCAACGCCACCCTCTCGGTGACGGTGGACGGCCAGCCGAACCTGTCGGTGGTCGAGCTTTCCAACCCGGTGCTCACCGGCGACACGCTGACCTACGACTACAAGCTCCTCAGCGAGGACAAGCCCCTCGCCGGCGCCAATGCGAGCCTGTTCATCGACTGGTGGCACTATCACCGCTGGTGGGGCCCCGGACCCGGCCGCTGGGGCGGCGGCGGCTGCTGGCGCGGCCCGTACGGCGGCCTGCACTGCCGCTGGTGAGTTCCCGTCCGAACCTGTAACGAACGCCCCGCCGGGAACCCACGGCGGGGCGTTCGCGTTGGAGGGGGCCGCCGCCATGATGGCGCCGTCTTGATGGCGCCGTTTCCCCAGCGTGTGGTACGACTTCGCTGCCACCGGCCGTCGCTTCTCGCAACCGTGAGAGACATCATGATCCGCCCCACCCTGCGCCCGCTGACGCTCGCCCTGACCTTCGCCGCGGGCCTTGCCACCGCCGGGCTCGTCCAGTCGGCCTTCGCCGACCAGCCCAACATGCAGCGCGCGCTGGAAGCACTGCGCACCGCCCGCGCCTTCCTGCAGCAGGCGGAGCCCAACAAGGGTGGCCATCGCGAGCGCGCCATCGACCTCGTGGACCGGGCCATCGGCGAGACCGAGGCCGGCATCCAGTTTGCGCGCTGACCGCGTCGCCGCCCTGCTTTCGGAAAGTCCCTGATGGCCGATTGGATTTCGTTCTGGAACGGTAGCCACGCGATCTATGTGAATGACCGGCACAAGGCGGTGCATTACGCCGCCGTCGCCGCGGATCTGGTCGGCTTCCTGCCCGGGCCGCATGCCCGGGTGCTGGACTTCGGCTGCGGCGACGCCCTCGCCTCGGCCGAGCTGGCGCTGCGCTGCGCCCACCTCGTGCTCACCGATGCCGCGCCCGAAGTGCGCCGCCGCCTGAAGGGGCGCTTCGTCGCCGCCCCCAGCATCGACGTGATGGCCCCCGAGGAGGTCTCGGCCCTGCCGGATGGCAGCTTCGATCTCATCATCTGCAATTCGGTGGCGCAGTATCTCTCGCGCGAGCAGCTCGCCGGCTTCGCCCGGGAATGGCGGCGCCTGCTGGCGCCGGGCGGGCAGTTGCTCGTCGCCGACGTCATCCCGCCCCATGTGAGCGCGCTGGCCGATGCCGAGGCGCTGCTCAAGCTCGCCGTGCGGGAGAAGTTCTTTCTGGCGGCGGTGGCCGGCCTCGCCCGCACCGCCGTCTCGCCCTACCGCAAGCTGCGCTCCCAACTCGGCCTCACCACCTATGAGGAGGCCGATATGCTGGAGCTGATCGAGGACGCCGGCCTCGCGGCGCGGCGGGTCCAGCCGAACGTGGGCCACAACCAGCAGCGCATGGCCTTCATCGGCGAACGCACGGCCTGAAGCCGGCGCGCTGGTCGCGCGGGCTGCCGCCCTACCCCTTCCGTCTCCCGCCCTTGCGATAGCCCTTGGTGCCGGGATCAGGCCTCGGGCCGGGGCGGAAGCTGTCTTCGGAAAGAGGCACGGCGCGGTCGGTGCCCGGACCCATGTCGTCCAGGGACGGCTTGTGCGCGCGAGCGGTCCCGGGCCTTGGCGCATACATGGGCATTTCCGGCGGCGCATAGGGCGCCTGCGCCTCCCCCATGCCCTCGTCGTCGGACGGCGCCGCCCGACCCTTGGCGGACGATTTGCCCCGGCCCCGTGGCAACAGGCGCCCGGCCTCCTCCTTCGGCGGCAGGTTCGCGGCCTTGCCGTACTTGCGGGCGCCCTTGAAGCCGCCGGTGCGGTCGTCCACCGCCTCCTGCCGCGCCAGTGGATCGTCGGAGACGGCGAGCTCCGTGGCCTCCAGCCGGCGGATTTCGTCGCGCAGGCGGGCGGCGGTCTCGAAGTCGAGGTCGGCGGCGGCGGCGCGCATGCGTTTTTCGAGGTCGGCCATGACCGCCTTGAGATTGTGCCCGAAGGCCGCCCCCTCTTCCGCGAGGCCCGCGTCCACCTGCACGTGGTCGCGCTCGTAGACGGAATTGAGGATGTCGCCGATGGCTTTCTTCACGCTCTCGGGCGTGATGCCGTGCTCGGTGTTGTAGGCCACCTGCTTCTCGCGGCGGCGGGAGGTCTCCGCCATGGCCCGCTCCATGGAGCCGGTGATGTGGTCCGCATAGAGCACCACCCGTCCGTCCACATTGCGCGCGGCGCGGCCGATGGTCTGCACCAGCGAGGTCTCCGAGCGCAGGAAGCCTTCCTTGTCCGCATCGAGGATCGCCACCAGCCCGCACTCGGGAATGTCGAGGCCCTCGCGCAGCAGGTTGATGCCGATGAGCACGTCGAACGCCCCGAGGCGCAGGTCGCGGATGATCTCGATGCGCTCGATGGTGTCGATGTCCGAGTGCATGTAGCGCACGCGGATGCCGTTCTCGTGCAGATATTCGGTCAGGTCTTCGGCCATGCGCTTGGTGAGCACGGTGACGAGGGTGCGATAGCCCTTGGCGGCCACCGCGCGCACCTCGCCGAGGAGGTCGTCCACCTGCGTGCGGGCCGGGCGCACCTCCACCGGCGGGTCGATGAGGCCGGTGGGGCGGATGACCTGCTCCACGAACACGCCGCCGGTCTGGTTCATTTCCCACGGGCCGGGGGTGGCGGAGACATGCACCGTCTGCGGCCGCATGGCCTCCCATTCCTCGAAACGGAGCGGCCGGTTGTCCATGCAGGACGGCAGGCGGAAGCCGTATTCCGCCAGCGTCGCCTTGCGGCGGAAGTCACCGCGATACATGGCGCCGATCTGCGGCACGGTCACATGGCTCTCGTCGATGAAGACGAGGGCGTTGTCCGGCACGTATTCAAACAACGTCGGCGGCGGCTCGCCGGGCTTGCGGCCGGTGAGCCAGCGCGAATAGTTCTCGATGCCGGCGCAGGAGCCCGTCGCCTCCATCATCTCCAGATCGTAGCGGGTGCGCTGCTCCAGCCGCTGCGCCTCCAGCAGGCGGCCCTGGTCATGGAGCTGGTCGAGGCGCTGCTTCA
>JAEWBL010000648.1 GCA_023391175.1 Pseudomonadota bacterium | reverse complement strand
GGGCGGAAGTCGGCAACAGCCGACTTCCGGGACAAGCCCGGCCATGACGACGGAGAGTGGGAGGGAGGGACGTAGCCGCCCCCCTCCTAATGCGTCGGCGACGCTCTCAGCTGGGCCACCGTGCCCTCAAGCCCCTCCCACGACGGGGCATCCGGCGCGAACTTGGCGCGCATGTAGCGCACGAGGTCGGCCACCTGCGCATCGTCGAGGCTGTCGCGGAAGGCGGGCATGTCGCCCAGCTCCGGCGCGGCGGGTTTGGGGATGCCTTCGAGGATGACGCGGATGAGATTGTCGGGCCGCGCCGCATGGACATTGGTGTTGAGCGCCAGCGCCGGCCGCGCGCCGAACAGGGTCGGCCCCTCCGGCGCATGGCAGGCGGCGCAGGCGCCGGCGAAGAGGCGGCCGCCCACCGTGTCCATGGGGCGCAGCGAGGCTTCGGCCTTGGCCTCCAGCGTCGCCGCCTCGGCGGCGGGATCGGCGATGGTGGGGCCGGAGAGCGAGGCGAGATAGACCGCCATGGCCCGCACATCGGCGTCCGGCACTTCGGAAAGCGCATGCACCACCGGCGCCATGGGTCCGGCGGCGGTGCCGTGGAAGCGGGAGAAGCCGGTGCGCAGATAGGTGAACAGCTCGTCCTCGGTCCATGGAATGGGCGCCTTGGACAATTCGGTGAGCGCTGGGGCCTCCCACCCATCGGCGATGCCACCGGCCAGATAGGCCGCGCCCGTCTTCTCCGCGCCCAGCGCATTGCGCGGCGTGTGGCAGGCGCCGCAATGGCCGAGGCCCTCCACGAGGTAGCGCCCCCGGTTCCACTGGGGCGATTGCGCCGCCTCCGCCTGAAGCTGACCGGGGCGGTGGAACAGGAGGTTCCAGCCGGCCATCAGCGGGCGGATGTTGAAGGGGAAGGTCATGCGGTTTTCGGGCGGGGCCGCCGTCACCGCCGGCTGCGACATGAGGAAGGCGTAGAGCGCCTGCATGTCGGCATCGCTGATACGACTGAAGGCGGTGTAGGGGAAGGCGGGGTAGAGATGCCGCCCGTCGGGCCCGATGCCCTCGCGCATGGCCCGCTCGAAGGCAGCATAGGACCAGCCGCCGATGCCCGTCGCGACGTCCGGCGTGAGATTGGTGGAATAGACCGTGCCGAAGGGCGTGTGCAGAGGCCGCCCGCCGGCATTGGCGGTGCCGCCTTCCGCCGTATGGCAGACCGCGCAATCCCCCAGCGCCGCCAGCACCTTGCCGCGCGCGATCATGTCGGCGGAGAAGGCGGAGGGATCGGGCGGAGCAATGGGCGCGATGGCCCCGCGAATGGGCAGCGCCAGCGTCGCCATGCCGAGCGCGCCGGCCAGCGCGGCGCCCGCCATGGCGAACCAGGGACGGCGCTTTTTCTCCTTCACCGGCCGCGGCGGCGCCTCGCCGGCCAGCGCCGCGCGCACGCGCTCGGGCGTGAAGGGCGGTTCGCGCAGGCGCACGCCGGTGGCGTCGAAGATGGCATTGGCGATGGCCGCCGCGCTGGGCACAGAGGCGGATTCGCCTGAGCCCAATGGCGGGTCATCCGGCCGGGGCATCAGCACCACGTTGATGACCGGCACTTCCGGGAAGGTGAGGATGGGGTAGGCGCCCCACTCCCGGCTCGTCACGGCGTGATCGTCGAACGTCACCTGCTCTTTCAGGGCGCGGGAGGTGGATTGGATGACGTTGCCGTGGATCTGGTGCTCGATGCCGGCCGGATTGATCATCAGCCCGGAATCCTGGCCCACGGTGACGCGCTTCACCGCCACGTCGCCGGTCGCTTTGTTCACCTCCACATCCGCCACCCAGGCCGACCAGGCGGCGCCATAGCCGGGGAATTTGGAGTGGACATAGAGGGCATAGGCGAAGCCCTGCCCCCGCACGATGTCGCCTTCCACCACCTCAAGCCGTGGGCCCGTGCGCGTCTGCCAGCCGGCGCGTTCGGCCGTGGCCTTTACGAGGTCCACGGCGCGCGGATCGTGCAGGTGGCGCAGGCGGTAGTCCACCGGATCGACCCCGGCGGCGGCGGCCAGCTCGTCCACATAGCTCTCATGGGCGAAGCTGTTGGGCAAAGCCGAGACGCCGCGCAGCCAGGAAGCGCGGACGATGGGGGCCACATCGTCCACCGCCACGCGCATCACGTCGTAGGCATAGGGCGGGATGGCGGTACGGTCGCCCATCTCGTAGACGGGATTGTCCGCCGGCACCCGGCCGGTCAGCAGCAGCGCCAGCGTGACGGCGGCGTTGGAGGGGTAGCGGGTGAGAAAATCGTAGAAGGCGGGCGTGCCGTCGGCATGGATGCCGCCCTTCACCTCCATGAGCTGGCCGGCGCCCTTGGGCTCCCACGCATGCTCCTGCTCGCGAGTGAGCTGCACGCGCACCGGCCGGCCCACGGCGCGGGAGAGGAGCGCTGCGTCGGCGGCCACGTCGTCCGCGCAATTGCGCCCATAGCAGCCTGCCGCCTCGAAGCGGATGATCTCGATGTCCTCTTCCGGCAGGCCCAGCAGCACCGAGATGTCGGTGCGCAGCGGATAGGGGTTCTGCGTGCCCGCCCAGACGGTCGCGCGGTCCTCCTGCACGTCGGCGACGGCGCAGGAGGGGCCGATGGAGGCGTGCATCTGGTAGGGCCAGACATAGGTCGCCTCGATCACCTGCGCGGCTTCGGCACGGGCCGCATCGACACTGCCCTGCTCGTGGAGAAGCCGCGTCTTGGCCGCCTCGGCCCCGCGCAGGGCCTCCTCGGTGCGCGAGAGGTCGGGCAGGGCAGGGGTGTCCCGCCATTCGGTCTTCAGCACGCGGGCGGCCTCGGCGGCCTGCTCCTCGCGCTCGGCGACGATGCCGATGAAGTCGCCCATGGTGACAACCGCCACCACGCCGGGAATGTGGGCGACGGAGTGCTCGTCCACCCGGATCAGGCTCTTGCCCACGAACGGGCCGGCATCGATGCCCGCATAGGGCGGCCGCACCACGCGGCCGTGCAGCATGCCCGGCACGCGCACGTCGTGAACATAGGCGAAGGTGCCCGTCGCCTTGGCCGGAATATCGACGCGCGGCACGCGGCGGCCGACGATCCGGTGTTCGCTGGCCGGCTTCACCGCCGTTTCCTGGTGGAGCATCAGCCGGTCGGCGCGGCCCTCGAGCAGGTCGGCATAGGATCGGCCGGTGTTGCGCCCATCCTTCGGGCGGACGATGCCCTCCTCCACTTCCAGCTCATCGGCAGGAATGCCCAGCGCCTCGGCCGCGAGCCCGACAAGATGGGCACGGGCCTGCGCTGCCGCGTGGCGCAAAGGGCGGGCGGAGACCTGGATGGAAGCGGAGGCAATGGGGGCCCCCTGGGTCGGCGCGACGCCGGGGTGCCCGAGCACCATGGTGACGCGATCGAGCGCCACATCCAGTTCCTCGGCGACAATCTGGGCCAGCGCCGTGCGGATACCGGTGCCGAGGTCCACATGGCCGTTGAAGGCGGTGACGGCGCCCTGATCGTCCACCAGCAGGAACAGGTCGAGGGCGCCATCCTTGGGCGGCGCGCTGTGGACGAGGCCGAAGACCATCTGCGCCGGACGCAGAATGGCGAGATTGCCGCTGGCCGCCAGCAGAGCGGAAGGATCGGGACGCGGCTCGCTCACGGCTGCGCCTCCGCTTCACCGGCACCGGCCGCCGCCCGCAGCACCGCGCGCAAAATCTCCACATGCGTCCCGCAGCGGCACAGATTGTAGCGTAGCGCCGCGCGGGCCTCGGCCTCGGAGGGGGAGGGGTTGCGGGCGAGGAAGGCGACGGTGGTCATGATCATGCCGTTGAGACAATAGCCGCACTGGGCGGCCTGCTCGGCTATGAAGGCGGCCTGCACCGGGTGCAGGGTGCCCGAGCTCGCGAGCCCCTCCAGCGTCGTCACCGCGCGCCCTTCGGCCGTGCCGAGTGTGGTGACGCAGGAGCGAGTCGCCTTCCCGTCCATCAGCACCGTGCAGGCCCCGCACTCCCCGAGGCCGCAGCCGAACTTGGGGCCGTTCAGCCCCAGGTCGTTGCGCAGCACGTAGATCAGCGGCGTCTCGCGCGGCAGCGCGAAGGCGTGGGTTTCGCCGTTGACCTGGAGTAGGATGGGGGCGGACATTTCTAGGGGACCGCTCAGCCTTTGCCGCAGGAGACCGGGACCGGCGCCGGTCCGTTACGGGCTAGATTGTTTCTATACTAATAATCCAGCGTCAAGCGCGGGGTGCGCCCAAAACGGAGGCTGTCCCGGCCAGTCCGGACCGGTGCGCAGCATCAAAAATGCTGCAAATGCAAAAGAATGGCAGTAGTGCTGCCTCTTCGTGCGGCCTGCCCGTTCCTTGTGCTTGACACTTCGGGCCGACGCGATTTTCATTAGTGTACATATGAAATCGGATGCCCCCGCTGCGGGGCCGGAGCCGGGGTTCCATGGCCGAAGAGTCCACCATCACCGCCCGCGCCGAGGATGACAAGATCCGCTGCGATGCGTGCCCGGTCATGTGCTACATCCGGCCCGGCCTCACCGGCGCCTGCGATCGCTACGCGAACCGCGATGGCGAGCTGATCCGCGTCGATCCCCACATCGTGCTCGACCGCACTTTGGCGCAGGGCGGCAAGGTGGTGCCTTTCGATCGCGGCGGCGATTGGGACGGGCGGCTGGTTGCGGGCGGCGAATCCTTCGTCACGGCGGTGGGCTCCGGCACCACCTATCCCGACTACAAGCCCGCGCCCTTCATCGTCTCCGCCGAGGTCAACGGCGTGGACATGGTGACCGTCGTCACCGAGGGCATCTTCAGCTACGCCGGAGCGAAGGTGAAGATCGACACCGACCGCTTCATCGGCCCCGAGCAGGCGGCTGTTCGGGTGGACGGCGAGGCGGTGGGCCATGTCACCACCTCCGAATACGGCTCGCAGATGCTGTCGCTCGGCGGCGTGCATCACCTCACCGGTGGCTCCAAGAAGGAAGGCCGCGTTACCTGCGAGGCGCTGCTGGAGCTGTGCAACGGAAAGGCCGTGGAACTCGCCATCGACGGCGGCGCCACGCTCGTGGTCCAGGCCGGCAAGCCGCCCATCGTGAACGGCGCCGAAGAGGCGCGGATGCGCGTGGGCTGCGGCTCCGCCACCATCGGCATGTTTGCCAAGCAATGGCATGGCAAGGTTGACGAGGTCGTCGTGGTCGAC
>JAEWBL010000641.1 GCA_023391175.1 Pseudomonadota bacterium | reverse complement strand
CTGCTGCACCAGGAAGGGCTCGACGATCTCCTCGATGGCGTCGCGCGGCTCGAACAGAGCTGCGGCGAGCGTATCCACGCCCACCGGCCCGCCGCCGTAGAACTCGGCGATCACCGTCAGATAGCGCCGGTCCATGGCGTCGAGGCCGGCGGCATCCACTTCCAAGGCGAGGAGGGCGCGGTCGGCGATCTTGCGGTCGATCCGCTCCGCCTCCGCCACCAGCGCGAAATCGCGGACCCGCCGCAGTAGCCGGCCGGCGATGCGCGGAGTGCCGCGCGCGCGGCGGGCGATCTCGGTGGCGCCGTCGGGGGCGATGGCGATGCCCATCACCCGCGCCCCGCGCACCACGATCTTCTCCAGCTCTTCCACCGTGTAGAACTGGAGGCGCACGGGAATGCCGAAGCGGTCGCGCAGCGGCGTTGTCAGCAGGCCGGAGCGGGTGGTGGCGCCCACCAGCGTGAACTTCGGCAGCGAGATCTTCACCGAACGGGCGGCCGGCCCCTCGCCGATCACGAGGTCGAGCTCGTAATCCTCCATGGCCGGATAGAGGATCTCCTCCACGGCGGGGGAGAGGCGGTGAATCTCGTCGATGAAGAGCACGTCGCGCTCTTCGAGATTGGTGAGAATGGCGGCAAGATCGCCCGCCTTGGCGATCACCGGGCCGGAGGTGGAGCGGAATCCGACCCCCATCTCCCGCGACATGATCTGCGCCAGCGTGGTCTTGCCGAGGCCGGGCGGCCCCACGAACAGCACGTGGTCCAGCGCCTCGCCGCGCGCCCGCGCCGCCTTGATGAAGATTTCCAGATTGGCGCGCGCCTGCGCCTGGCCCACGAACTCCGACAGGAGCTGCGGGCGCAGGGTGGAATCGGCGGCATCATCGCCGCGCTTTTCGCCCGAGAGGAGGCGGGTGTTCATGACGAGAGCCTTGCGCGCCTCGGGACCAGCGACTCGCGCGACTGTAGTGCCTGCCGGCCGGGTACGGAAGGGGAACGGACGCGCCGTGCGTGATCTGGATTAATGCGGCCGCATGTCGTGTGTGAAAGCCTGCCAGTTCCAGCTCAGGAGGTCGCCATGGGCCGTGCTATGAAGGAGCTTCCGCTCGCGGAGGTCTACAAGCTGATCGAGCCGGGGCCGGTGGTCCTGCTCACGACGGCGGCGCGGGGGCGGGCCAACGTCATGGCCATGTCCTGGCACATGATGGTGGAATTCACCCCGCCGCTCGTCGCCTGCATCGTCTCCTCCGCTGATTTCAGCTTCAGGGCGCTGCGCGCCACGAAGGAATGCGTCATCGCCGTTCCCGCCTTAGCCCTCGCGGAGAAGGTGGTGGCCGTGGGAAATTGCTCCGGCGAGGAGATGGACAAGTTCGCCCTCGTCGGGCTCACGCCCGTCCCGGCGGCGCTGGTTCAGGCGCCCCTGGTGGCGGAATGCTTCGCCAATCTGGAATGCCGTGTGGTCGAGACGCGGCTCGTGAACCGCTTCAATCTCTTCGTCCTGGAAGTGGTGAAGGCGTGGCGCGATCGGGCGCAGAAGGCCCCGCGCACCATTCACCATCGCGGCTACGGCACCTTCACCGTGGATGGCGAAGAACTGAAGATCGCCTCGCGGATGCCCTGAGCCGCGCTATTTGGCCAGTTCCTTGAGCCCGAGGCGGATCAGCGTCTCCGTCTTGGCATCCTCTCCGGCCGATCGCAGGGCGGCGGCAATTGCCGTGTTGGCCTGGGGCGCGCCATAGCCGAGATTGACCAGGGCTGACACCGCATCCGCTGCCGCACCCCCGGCGACCGGAGCAGCGGCCGTGGCGCCGCCGATGTCGGCGAGGGAAACGGAGCCTGCGCCGAAGCCAGGCATCTTGTCCTTCAGCTCGGTCACGATGCGCGTGGCGACGCGAGGCCCGACGCCCGGGGCGCGCGCGACGGTCGTCTTGTCACCCAGCGCGATGGCCTGCGTCAGCTCGGACGCGCTGAGCGTGGAGAGCACTGCCAGCGCGGTCTTGGTGCCGATGCCCTGCACGCCCTGCAGCAGGCGGAACCAGTCCCGCTCCGCCGCCGAGGCGAAGCCGAACAGGCGGATCGCGTCCTCCCGCACATGGGTCTCGATGAACAGCGCCGCCGCCTCGCCGGTCCGTGGCAAAGCGGAGAGCGTGCGGCCGGAGCAATGGACGAGGTAGCCCACGCCGTGCACGTCGATGATGGCGTGGTCCTCGCCGAGTTCGTCCACCACACCCTTGAGCTTCCCGATCATGTGCGACCCTTCAGCCCGTGGCTGCGGTGAAAAAGACGAAGGTGGCGAGGGCGCCGAGACCGGTTCGGACCATGTGCAACTGGCCCCAGTTGGCGATGAGCCGGCGCGTGTGCGGCCCGGCCTCTTCTTCCCGCGCGCCCATGAGCGCCCGGTTGGTGGGCATGATGCCGACCAAAGTGAACGGCCAGTTGGCGAGCATCAGCACCGCGCCGCCGAGCCAGCGCCAATCGTTGTCCGTGGCAAACGCGGCGGCCCCCAGAAGGGCACCGGCCAGGGCCAGCGTTGCCTGCATGGCGAAGCCGCGTCGATAGGCCGGCTTCCATTGGGCGAGCGCCGCACCGTCTGGCAGCATGAGCCGCGCCGGCTACTCCACCGCATTGATATAGAAGGCGGCGCCGGTGAAGACGGCCGCCGTCACGAGCGCCAGCTGTCCATAGATCATGGCGAACATCCCCCAGGGTCGCCGGGGAGTTTACAGCGCTGCGCGCGCGCGCGCAGCCGCGCCACGATGATGCGCATGGGTAATGGCGATGGCGAGGGCGTCGGCGGCATCGTCGGTCTCGGGTGTTGCCTTGGGCAGCAGGATGCCGATCATCATCCGCACCTGGGCCTTTTCCGCCCGGCCCGCGCCCACCACGCTCTTCTTCACCAGCAGCGGCGCGTATTCGGCGACTGGAAGGCCCATCTGCGCCGGGGCGAGCATTACCACGCCGCGCGCCTGGCCGAGCTTCAGGGTCGATGACGGGTTCATGTTCACGAACGTCTCCTCCACCGCCGCCTCGGCCGGGGCGAAGCGCAGGAGTACGTCCACCAGACCCCGATGCAGAAAGGCCAGCCGCTCGGCCATCTCACCCGCCTCAGGCGGAAGGATGGTCCCGCAGGCGACAAAGGACAGCCGCGAGCCGAGGACGTCGATGACGCCCCAGCCCGTGCGGCGCAGGCCGGGATCAAGGCCGAGGATGCGAATCGCGTTCAGGTCCATGGGGGGAAGGTGCGCCAGCGGGCGGACCGGGGAAAGGGGAGGCCGGGAACCGGCATCCCCTCAGCCTCAGCGCGTGGTGCCGGCGGAGCTTGCGACCCGCGTGCCGGCCTTGGCGGCCGCCTCGGACTTGGCCGGGGCGGCGCTTGCCACCACGTCCGGGGCCTGCTCCTGCCATTCCGGCTTGATGGTCACGACGTTGGCGGCGGCAACCGGCGTCGCGGGAACGAAGGCGGCGGAGGCCTGCTGGGCCTTGGCCAGCACGGCGGGATCGGCGTCTCGGCTCAGGATGTCGCGCTTGCGGGCGCTGTCCTCGTCGCCCTGGCGAGCGGCGAGATCGAGCCACTTCCAGGCTTCGGTCGCGTCGGCGCTCACGCCGAGGCCGCGGGCATAGATCACGCCGAGATTGTACTGGCTGTCACGATGGCCGAGGTGGGCGGCGGTGCGGAACCACTTGAGTGCGCCGGACCAGTCCGGCTTGCCGTCGAGGCCCGGCAGGGTGCCTTCGGACAGAAGCATGGCGAGCGCGTGCATGGCGCGCACGTTCCCCTGTTCGGCGGCCCAGGTATAGAAGCGACGCGCCTCGCCCATGTCCTTGCCGGCCGACTCATAGAGTGCGCCGAGCCTGAGCGCGGCGGGGGCGGACCCGCGCTGCACCGCATAGCCGAGCCACTTGGTGGCGGCATCGAGATCGACGTCGGTGCCGCGGCCTTCCGCATAGCGGCCGGCCACCAGGAAGGCGGCGGCGGGATCGCCGTCGCGTGCGGCGGTCTGCAAGGCGGACGGGCCAATGGCCGGCGGCAGCTCGGTCGGTGTCACACCGGCAACGGCGGGGGCGGCGAGCCGGCGCAGGGTTTGCGTCAGGCTGGTCAAGAGCTCAGGGCCGTTGCGCACGGCCATGCCGACGCTGAGACCGGTGAAGACGGTGGTCGCCCCGGCAATCAGCGCCACCATGGCAATGTGACGGCGCCGTGCGAACAGGCTGGCCAAGATTCCCGGCGCATGAGGGCGGCGGTCGCGAACCTTCTCCGGCTTGCGGGCGCGCTTCTCCACGCGCGGGCGCTCCTCGTTGGCGTCGGCTCCCACGGCGGGCGGTGTGCCCCAGTCGACACGGCGGTTGGTGCGTGGCCAGGGAACCTCGCTCGCTGCGGCGCGCAGGGCGCTATCGAGCGGATCGGCATCGGCGACATCCGCCGGTGCGCGAGTCTGCGGCTGGGGAGCCGCGCGCTCCGGCTCCTGATGGGCGGCGTGCGGGCGGGGAGCTTCCTCATAATGAGGTTCCTCCGAATAGGCGGCCTGCGGGTAGGGGGCTTCCTGGTACGCCTCTTCCTGGTACGCGCCGGCCTGCGCCGGAGCCGCCCGAGGGGCGCGCGGTGCGTAGGTGCCGTCACCGTCCTGTGCAAGGGCCACGGAAATGCTGTCGAGCTGCTGCTCAAGCTCGCTCACGTAAAAGTCGCCGGCCCGACGCTCCATTTCGTCCTGGCGGGCTTCGAGGGCGGCGAGGCCGCGCTTCAGCCCGAGGACGGCGGCGCCATCCGGGTTGTCCGAGACCTTGGCGGCCACCGCCGCGGCGGCCTCGCCGGCAACCGAGCGGGCATCTTCGCGGACGTTGCGGACTTCCTCGCTGAGGCGGCGGAGACCCGTTTCGATGTCGTCGAGCCGATCGAGCCGATCATGGGCCTGACGCAACTGCTCCGACAGGCCGGACAGGTGGCGTTCCATGGCGTCGACGAGAGGGCTCGCCGACCGGCCGCTCTCTTCCGCCGCGGCGAGCCGCGCCGCAAGGGCACCTAGCCGCTGGGAGATTTCGAGGCCGAGGGCGGGCGAAATGCTTGTCGCCTGATCGGCGATCTGCCCCGACATGCGATCGAGGCGAGCATGAACGCCATTGAGAGAATCAAGAAGGGAGGCGCGCAAGTGCTCGGTCGCTTCTGCGTCCCCCGCACGGCCGCGGGCCTGGACCTCCGCGATGCGCCGGAGCAGGGCATCGGCATTGCGCTCGAAATCGCCGGCCGCCTCGGTGAGGCGACGCGCGGCCTGCTCGCCTGCAAGGGCAACTTCCCCTGCGCAGGCGCCGAGACGCTGGGCGAGCTGCGCCATGGCATCCTGCCCCGGCCCGCCGGTGACGAGGCGATGCACCAGTTCGCGCATTTCGCTCATCTGGCTCTGCAGCCGGGCGACCTCCACCGGGTCCACGGCCCGGGCGCCCAGAAGGTCGATCTTTCGGCCGAGGGCGTCGATGCCCGATTCGACCACCTTGAACCGCTCGCCGACCCGCTCGTTCCGGCTCACATGGTCGAGGCTGTCGCGGATGGACGCCAGCTCGTCGAGGATGAACTGGTCCGATCCGTCCCGGGTCGCTCCCGCTTCGCGCAGGTCGTCGACCCGTCGGGACAGAAGGGTGATGGCGCGGTCCATCTCGGTGACCGCCCGCTTCGGAGCCGCCGTCGCTAGACGCTCGCGCAGAACGCCGATTTCCCCGCGCAGGGCTTCGATCGCCGAAGCGGGAAGATCGAACACGTCCCAGGCGGGGACGTCCGTCTGATCGGCCTGCGCATAAGTCTCGAAGCCTAGGTGGGCTTCGGAGCCTGTGCGCGTCCGGGCCGTGCGCTCAAAACGCTCCATTCCGGCCTCCCGCGGGGCGAACGGACGACCTTGAGGTGTCAAAGTACCATGCCCCGATTCGGTGATGTCCTCAGCACAGAATTTCGGATCAAGGTAAATCGCCGGTTAATCATCGCCGCTGCGGTGCGGGAGCGCTGAATGGGAGGGAACGCCGGGCCGAGGCGATCGCCGAACGGTGCGAATCACGGTTGCCCTCTGCCGGGACTAACGCCGGCGGGTCCCTTCCCGGTCACGTAGCCCTCCCTAACGTGCCCCGAACATCTGCTTCACCCTCCGCTGCGGCAACCTCGCGAAGCCTGGCCTTGGCCATTATCGAAATCGCATGCTTCTCATAACCATCTGATTTTATGAGCTTGTAACTGTTACTTTCCCCTACGGTATCCCTCGGAACCTCCCCATGCCGCCAGCACAACGGTAGGCATAGTGGCGCAGCGGCACCTCCGGTCGGGTCTGGTCATATCCGGCCCGCCCGAGACAGCCGGTTCCGCCCTGGGGAAGCGCACTTGGTGCGTTGGGGGGGGCGCTGCACTCACGACAGGCCGCCACAGGTCATCCGTCCGCGTC
Source organism: Pseudomonadota bacterium (assembly GCA_023391175.1). Taxonomy (GTDB): domain Bacteria; phylum Pseudomonadota; class Alphaproteobacteria; order Rhizobiales; family Xanthobacteraceae; genus Xanthobacter. The sequence goes on along the minus strand of JAEWBL010000641.1, from coordinate 2,853 downwards.
ATGGACTGGATCGCGATAAGGGGAATAGAGGCATGGACGCCAACACGTTCGAGAAGTCGTTCGACCAGGGGCTGGGCTCCGTCATCCCGCCGCAGGCTCCTGTGGCTGGCGAGAGCTACCGTGAGGGCGTGGTCTTCACCATCGGCGACCTTTCCCGCGAATTCGGGATCACCCTGCGCGCGCTGCGCTTCTATGAGGACAAGGGCCTCATCTCGCCCCGTCGCGACGGTATGACCCGGCTTTATTCCGAGGCCGATCGCAAGCGTCTGGCGGTGATCCTGAAGGGCAAGCACCTCGGCTTCACCCTGGCGGAAATCCGGGCGCTGGTCGCGGCCCACGAGGGTGGCGAGAGCGAGCTGTCCCTGTCGCGCGATCGCTGCCTGTCGCAGATCGCCCAGCTTGAGCGTCAGCGCGGCGAGATCGACACCGCCATCGCCGAGCTGAAATCCATGGCCACGGCGTTCGCCGCCTGAGGCCGAAGAGAGGCGGTGAGGCCGCCTCTCGCGAAACCTGAATGCGAGCCGCCCGGCCGTGCCGGGCGCTCACTTCGGGTTTTGTCTCCGAATCAGGCGCTCAGCTTCGCCAGCAAGGCGTCGGACAGCTCGAAATTGGCGGTAACGGTCTGGACGTCGTCATTGTCCTCGAGGGTTTCGACGAGGCGCATGAGCTTTTCGCCGGTCTCGTCATCCACCGCGACGGTGTTCTGCGGCCGCCAGATCAGCGCCGCCTTGTTCGGCTCGCCGAACTTCTGCTCCAGCGCCCGCTGCACCTCGGCCAAATTGTCTGCCGCGCAGATCACCTCGTGACCCTCCTCGCCGGAGGTCACGTCGTCAGCGCCGGCCTCGATGGCCGCTTCCATCATGGTATCGGCGTCCGCCTTGCTGGCGGCGTACTCGATCCGCCCCACCCGGTCTAACATGAAGGACACCGCGCCGGTCTCGGCGAGGTTTCCGCCCGACTTGGTGAAGTAGGACCGCACTTCCGAGGCGGTGCGGTTGCGGTTGTCGGTCAGCGCCTCGACGATCACGGCGACGCCGCCCGGGCCGTAGCCCTCGTAGCGAATCTCGTCGTAATTCTCGGTGTCGGCCCCGGACGCCTTCTTGATGGCCCGGTCGATATTGTCCTTGGGCATGTTTTCCGCGCGGGCCGCGAGAATGGCGGCGCGCAGGCGCGCGTTCATGTTGGGATCCGGCAGGCCCATCTTGGCCGAGACGGTGATTTCGCGCGCCAGCTTGGAGAACAGCTTGGAGCGCATCGCGTCCTGCCGCCCCTTGCGGTGCATGATGTTCTTGAATTGTGAATGCCCGGCCATGGCCGCCACCGTCCCGTTGTGCGGACCCGTCCCGCGCCCCGCGCAAGCGGCGCCGCCCGGACCGATCCTGTTGACTGGAGCCGGCCTTATAGGCGGGCCGAAGGGAAAAGGGCAAGGAAGCGGGTGCAGCATGGCGCGACCGCGCTTTCCATGCCGCAAGGGCAGGTAGGGCGTCAGTCCCAGAAGGTCGGACGCGACGGCTCCAGCCCGGCGCCGAGGCGCACGGCCGCGACCTTCACCGCAAGGCCCGTCCGGTCGTCCGTCTCCACCGCGACGCCGGACAGCGCCGCGGGGCCCGACGCCGGCTCGAACCGGCCGGAGGCGAGCTTGCGGGTGAAGCGGCGCAGCGGCTCCTCCTTGTCCATGCCGATCACGCCGTCATAGGCGCCGCACATGCCTGCATCCGTCATGTAGGCGGTGCCGCCGGAGAGGATACGGTAATCGGCGGTGGGCACATGGGTGTGAGTGCCGACCACGAGCGAGGCGCGGCCGTCGCAGAAATGGCCGATGGCCTGCTTCTCGCTGGTGGTCTCGGCGTGAACGTCCACCACGATGGCATCCACCATCTCGCCGAGGGTGGCACCGTCCAGCGCCCGGTCGAGGCCGGCGAAGGGGTCGTCCAGCGGGTCCATGAAGATGCGGCCCATGACGTTCACCACCAGCACCCGCGCGCCGTTGCGCGCTTCCACCAGCGCCGCGCCGCGGCCGGGCGTGCCGGGCGGATAGTTCAGCGGCCGCACCAGGGCCGGGGCCCGCTCGATGAACACAAGGGCCTCGCGCTGGTCGAAGGCGTGGTTGCCGAGGGTGATGGCGTCGGCGCCGGCAGTGCGCAGGTCGTCATAGATCGCCTCGGTGATGCCGAAGCCGCCGGCGGCGTTCTCGCCGTTCACCACAACAAGGTCGAGAGACCATTGGGCGACGAGGCCCGGCAGGTGGGACGCGACGCAGTCACGGCCCGAGCGGCCGACCACATCGCCAAGAAACAGAATGCGCATGAACTCTTCCGGCGGGCAGAGACGAGGGGCAGCGGGCAGGCGTCAGGGGCGTACCATCACGCTGCAAGCTTCCATCTCCGTTATCATCATGTCCACCGGCTCGTCATGGGGCTCGACCGGAACCGCGTCCACCTGCTGGCACGCGAAGGCATATCCCAGCGCCCGCACGGGACGCCGGGCGCGCAGCAGCGCAAGCGTGCGGTCGTAGAAACCGGCACCGTATCCGATCCGGTAGCCGCGCCGGTCGAAGGCGGCCAGCGGCACCATCAGAACGTCGGGCACCACCTCCTCGGCATGAGCGGGCGGCTCGGGAATGCGGAAGGCCCCAGCCAGCACCAGTTCATCGCCGGCGTGCCACAGCCGGAACAGCAGCGGCCGGCCGCGACCGAGAATGACGGGCAGGGCGAGGCGCGCGCCTCGGGCGCGCAGCGCCCCTGCGAGCGGGGTGGTGTCGATTTCGTCGCGGAAGGCGCAGAAGAGAGAGACGGTCAGGCCGCCCACGGTGCCGAGCGCGGCAATGGCGTGCTCTGCCGCGCGATCGGAGGC
>JAEWBL010000623.1 GCA_023391175.1 Pseudomonadota bacterium | reverse complement strand
ACGTAGAGGCGCTCCAGCGCCTGGGCGGCGAGGCGCCCCTCGGCCCCGCCCTCGCCCATCATCGCGCGGAGGCGCACGGCGGCGGTGTGCAGTTCGCCCTGGGCGTCGATCTCGGAAAGGTCGGTGTCGGTGGGGCGGGTCACGAGATCGTCGGCGATGACGTCCAGCCAGCGCATTTCGTGGGCCAGTTCGTCCTCCAGCCGGCGGCGCACCGCCACGCGCTCGGCCAGCGTGACGAGACCGGAGAGCTTGAGCCGGCAGACCAGATCCTGCCGCGCCACGCCGGGGGCGAGGCCAGAGATGCGTGCGTCGAGATCGTCCACGCCGGAGAGGGACCAGCCCTCCTCCAGCCAGCGGTGGCGACCGATGGGCAGGTCCGTCACCTGCGGCGGGGCGCTACCGGAGACATCCACCAGCAGCGCGACGCCCGTCACCTCGCGGCCGAAATCGTCCGGCTCGGGCGTTCCGCTGTAAAAGGTGCGCTCGTCGATCCGGATGCGGCCATGCCAGTCGCCCAGCGCCAGATAGGCGAGGCCCGCGCGGCGGGCGCGGTCGACGGCGACGAGGTTGGGGTCCGCATCGCCGCCGAAGGTCTGCACCGAGCCATGGGCGAGGCCGATGCGCAAGGCGCCCGGGGGCGTCTCCGCCTGATCGAACCAGTGGGTCGGATCGGCGACGCTGCGCTTGTGCGAGAGCGGGGCTGGCAGCAGCACGGCGGCCTCGCCCGAGCCGTCGCCGAGGTCGAGGGGCCGCGCCTCGGTGAGCGCCGTAACATTGGCCGGCGTGTCGGCGGCAAGCCGGCCCCACAGGCCATCGTCGCGCAACGGATCATGGTTCCCCGGCAGCAGCAGGAAACGCACGTCGGCCTGCGCCTTCATGCGGTTGAGCGCCTGCCGGTAGACCCGATCCCCCGGCTCCGGGCTGTCGAACACGTCGCCCGCCACCAGCACCAGCGGCGCCCCATGGGTCCGCGCCGCCACTGCGAGGCCGTCGATGGCGTCGAGCCGCGCCTCCTTCAGAACCGTGCGCGCCTCTTCCGGCACGCGGCCGAAGGGCTTGCCCAATTGCCAGTCAGACGTGTGAATGAAACGCATGCCCGCCTCCGCGCGCTGGTTTGGCGCAGGCGCGGCGGCGGCGCAAGGTCTTCTGCCTACCTCAGGCGGCCTCGGCGTAGCGGGCGACGGAGAGGTCGGACGTGTCGATCTCCGGCGCGCGGCCGCCGATGATGTCGCCGAGCACGCGGCCCGAGCCGCAGGCCATGGTCCAGCCCAGCGTGCCGTGGCCGGTGTTGGTGTAGAGATTGGCGAAGCGCGTGGCGCCGACGATGGGCGTGCCGTCCGGCGTCATGGGCCGCAGGCCGGTCCAGAAGGTCGCCTTCTCGATGTCGCCGCCGGCCGGGAAGAGGTCACCCACCGAATAGGCGAGCGTCGCCCGGCGCGGCTCGCGCAGCATGAGGTTGAAGCCGGCGAGTTCCGCCGTCCCGCCCACGCGGATGCGATCTCCGAGGCGGGTGATGGCCACCTTGTAGGTCTCGTCCATCACGGTCGAGCGCGGCGCCGCGTCCGCGTCCACGATGGGGAGGGTCAGGGAATAGCCCTTCACGGGATAGACCGGCAGGCGAATGCCCAGCGGCGCGAGCAAGGCCGGCGTGTAGCTGCCCATGGCGGCCACATAGGCATCTGCTGTCAGCACCTCTCCCCCGGCGAGCGCGACACCCGTGATGCGCCCGCCCTCCTGCCGCAGCGTATCGATGGTGACGCCATGGCGGAACACCACGCCCTGACGCGCGCAGATTTCGGCGAGGCGCTGGGTGAAGAGGTGGGCGTCGCCCGTCTCGTCCCCCGGCAGCCGAAGCCCGCCCACGAACTTGCCGCGCACGCGCGCCAGCGCCGGCTCCGCCCGGATGCAGCCGGAGGGGTCGAGCAGATCGTAGGCGACACCGTGGGCATCGAGCACCTCGGTGTCCGTGTGCACATGGTCGAGCTGCTTCTGGGTGCGAAACAGCTGGAGCGTGCCGAGGGTCCGCTCGTCATAGGTGATGCCGGTTTCCTTGCGCAGGTCGTCCAGCGCATCCCGGCTGAATTCGGCGAGACGCACCATGCGCGCCTTGTTGCGGCGGTAGGCGGCCTCGGTGCAGTTGGCGAGCATCCGGGCCAGCCAGAAATGCAGCTTGGGATCAAGGCTCGGCCACACCACCAGCGGGCGATGGTGCATGAGCAGCCACTTGATGGCCTTCACGGGAATGCCAGGCCCGGCCCAGGGCGACGAATAGCCCGGCGAGACCTGCCCCGCATTGGCGAACGAGGTCTCCATGCCGGCCGCCGGCTGGCGGTCGAGCACGACCACCTCGTGGCCGGCCTTGGAGAGATAGTAAGCGGAGGTCGTTCCGACGACGCCGCTGCCGAGAATCAGAATGCGCATGGCCTGCACCCCACGCCGGCCCCGAGGCTTCGCTGGCACGGCCCGGCTTCATTGGTGATGATCCTACGCCGAATGACGGCGCAGTTGCCGCCGAAGGAGCAAATTTCGTGCCCTTCATGGCCGAATAATTGATAGCTTCTGCGAAAGCGCCGCAGGATCTGCCAATGACCCCGCTTGACGAGTTCGACTCCCACATCGTCCGCATTCTCCGCAGCGACGGCCGCATCTCCAACGCAGACCTGGCCGCAAAAGTGGGCCTGTCGCCCTCGGCCTGCCTCCGGCGGGTGCGCCTGCTGGAACGCAGCGGCGTGATCCGCGGCTACGTGGCCATCATCCACGAGGGCGCGCCGGAGGACCGGCTGGTGGTATTCACCCAGATCACCCTCGACCGCCAAACCGAGGAATTCCTGAACCGCTTCGAAACGGCGGTTTGCCGCTGCCCGGAGATCACAGACTGCCACCTGATGACGGGCCTCGCCGACTATCTGCTGAAGATCGAGGTGAAGAACGCGGGCGATTACGAGCGCCTGCACAAGGAAGTGCTCTCGCGGCTGCCCGGGGTGGCGCGGATCCAGTCTTCCTTCGCAATTCGCACCGTGGTGAGCCGCGCCCGAACGGCCTGAAGCCGGCTGCGGCATTCGGTCTTTCAGTACCGGCGCCCAAAATTTGATCGCGATCAAGGAATGGGCGCCGACCCCCGCTTAGCGTTTCGGAATTGCGGGGGCTTTCCGGGGTCCGGCCGGGCTGCGGCAGGCCGCCCGGCGGGT
>JAEWBL010000579.1 GCA_023391175.1 Pseudomonadota bacterium | reverse complement strand
GGCAGGGGTCACGGCGGCTCTTCTGGTTGTCGGATCAGGCCTGCGGCGCGGAGGGGGCAAGCCCTTCCGCGCTCAACTGGCGGGCGAACTGGTCCAGCGCGCGGGCCAGCTTCTCGTCGATGATGTGGAGATATTCGGTCCAGTCGGCATAGCCGGTCAGCTCGGCCTTGCCGTCGCTGATGCCGCGCAGGCCAAGGAGCGGCACGCCGTGGCGGCGGGCGGCGCGCAGCACGGCGAAGGTCTCCATGTCCACCATGTCTTCGGCAATCGCGTCATAGGCCGCGCCGGAGATGATGGCCCCACCGGTGGAGAGGGAAGCCTCGGGCACGCCGGCGATGCGATGGGGCAGTTCCACCACCACCGGCTCGTCGAGGAAGGGCGTCTTGCCGCGCTCGAAGCCCAGCGCCGAGGCATCCATGTCGCGATAGGCGACGCGGGCGACCTGATAGACTTCCGCGTGGTCGAGCCGCCGCGAGCCGGCCGACCCCAGCGTCACCACCAGATCCGGGTGGCGGCCCTGATGGTGCAGGATGGCGAGGGCGCGGGCCGTCTCCACCGCCGCCTCCACCGGCCCGACGCCGGTGATGAGCGGGTCGATGCGGGCCTTCAGGTGCTCTCCGTACTCCTGGCTGGTCGCCATGACGAACAGGACGTCATGGCCTCCGAAGGCAAGGACGTGGCGGGCGGGATCGGTCATCGCAAGTTCCAGTGGGGCGCCCGGCCGGGCGCCTGGTCTGCAAAGACCTCAACTCCTCTTCTGCCACGGCCCGCCTGTCAACCGCCCCGCTTTCAGATGTTGAGGAGGATGGCGACGGCGAACAGCACCCACATCAAGGTCAGCACGGCAAGGCTGGCCAGATCGAGGCTGACCCCGCCGATGCCGCCGCGCGCCCGCGTCGAGAGCAATTGGGGGAAGCCGGCGGCGATGCGCAGGAGCACGAAGATCCAGGCCAGAACCACAAAGGCGACGTCCGCCTTGCGGGTGAACAGGGCGAGGCAGGTCAGCGTGTAGAAGAGCAGGGCGGCGAGGCCGGCGCGCAGTCCGTCCGCGGTCACCTCGGTGGAGCGCACGGCCCGCAGCAGCACGGCGAGCACCAGCGCCACGTGAACGAAAAGCGGCAGCAGGATCATCTGAACGGTCATGGAAGCCTCCGTGGCGGGCCGTGCCTGTGTCCATCAAGCGCCAGCGCGGCCACGAGCGGAACCGCCGGCGCGGCCGTTCGTTCCCTCGCTGCGGTCTTTCAATGACCAACGCATCTGTGCGCGGGGCCCGTCTTTGCGCGGCCCCGCGGAGGCATCATACATGAGCACTCAGCAGGACATCCGGGAGCTGCGGCGCCAGGTCGAATCCGGACGCGCGCCGCGTCCCTTCTTCACCCGTGTCTCGCAGGCCGTTTCGCGGTGGGCGGGCAAGCCCGTCACCTTCATCATTGCGGTGCTGGTGCTGGTGGTGTGGGGGCTCACCGGGCCGATCTTCGCCTTCAACGACACCTGGCAGCTGGTCATCAACACCTCCACCAGCATTGTCACCTTCCTCATGGTGTTCCTGATCCAGAACAGCCAGAACCGGGATACGGCCGCGCTCCAGATCAAGCTGGACGAGCTGATCGCCCGCCTCGAGGGCCCGCGCGAGAGCCTGCTGGACCTCGAGGATCTGGACGAGGAGGTGCTGGAGCGCCTGAGGCTGGAATATGCCCTGCTCGCCGACAAGGCGCGCGAGAACGGGGACAGCAGGGGGCGGGTGCCGCTCTCCGAGGCTCCGGAGTGCAATCCGGGGCAGGGGAAGGCGGAGGATGGCCCGGTCGCCGGCTGAGCGCCCCCTCAGGCGGGGACGGCAAACGCCTCGGGTGCTGCCCCTGCGCGCATCCGCGCCGCTATGGTCTCGTAGGCGCTTTCGATGTGACGCGCGTAGAGGTCCACGGCGAACAGCGGCGAGGCGGGCAGGGCCGCCTGAAGGCGGGAGCGCACCTCGGCAAGCGCCGCGGGATCATTGGCAAGGCCGATGGCGCGGGCCTCGAATGCCTCGGGCGTCGTGGTCGCAAGATCGCCGAGGCTCACCTGCCGCATGAGGCTGTCGGCCACCCGGGACGCGAAGGAGCGTCCGGTGCGGGTCACGATGGGCACGCCCCGCCGCAGGGCATCGCTGGCGGTGGTGTGGGCCGTGTAGGGGAAGGTGTCGAGGAAGAGGTCCGCATGACCGATGCGGGCGAGATGCTCCTTCAGCGGCACCCGCGGCGCGAACACGAGGCGGGACGGATCGATGCCGCGCCGCGCGGCCTCGCGGCGCAGATTGTCCGTGGTCCCGGGCCTGCCCTCCAGCAGCCAGAGGACCGAGCCGGGAACGGCGGCGAGGATGCGGGCGAAGCTGGAGAAGGTGTCCGGATCGAGCTTCCACGCGGCATTGAAGGAGACGAAGACGAAGGCGTCTTCCGGCAGCCCGCAGGCGGCGCGTCCGGGCGGCTCGGCGACGGGAAGGTCCGGATCGTTCGGCTGATAGCAGTACGGCAGCTGGACGATCTTTTCGCTGTAGAAGGGCGCATCGATGAAGGGCAGAACCACCGGATCGCCGATCACGTAGTCGAAGAAGCCCGCTCCGCTGGTGCCGGGATAGCCGAGGAAGCCCACCTGCACCGGCGCCGGGCGATGGGCGAACAGGCTCATGCGCTCGCCTTCGGTATGGCCCATGAGGTCGACGGCGATGTCGATGCCGAGCCCGGCGATCTGCCGGGCGATGTCCTCCGGGCCCGCCTTCTCCACGTCGAGGAAACGGTCCACCACGCCCTTCACCCGTGCCCGCTCCGGCGAGCCGTCGTCGGGGCCGATGGAGACGGCTGTGATCTCGAACCGGCTGCGATCGTGCCGTTCCAGCAGGCCGGCGATGAGATGCGTGGTGGGATGGATGCGGAAGTCGGCGGAGACGTAGGCCACGCGGATCGGCCCCGTGGCCGCGCGCCGGGCCGCATGATCGAACACGAGCGGCCGCGTCGGCAGCTTCTCTGCCTCCACCCAGCGCCGTGCCCCGGCGAGGTGCAGCGCGGGGTCGTCGATATAGAGTGTGAGGAAGGGGATGGAAGGCGCGCTCTGGCCGATGGCGCCGAGCCGCAGGTTCTCCAAAAGCCGGTCGTGGCCGCGCCAATCGCAGGTGGCGCGGCGGGCGGGAAACAGCACGTTGGCCGCCAGCGGAAGGGCCGGATCTCGCGCGAAGGCCTCGCCCATGGCGGCGATTTCCTCGGCCTTGCGCTTCAGCGCGCCATAGGCGAGGGCGAGGTTGTAGTGGCACTTGGCATCGTCCGGACGCCGCGCCAGCGCCTTGCGGTAAAGCTCGATGGCCTCCAGCTCGCGGCCCTGCCGGGCGCGGCAGATGCCGAGCAGCTGGATCACGTCCGCATGGTCCGGCGCCGTCTTCAGGATCTTGCGATAGGCCCGCGCCGCATCCTCGTACTGCCCGCGCAGCTGGTGCTGGTAGCCGTCGTAGAGCAGCTTCGCGAGGGGCGGCGGGAGCGGAGGAGGCTGGGACATGGTCTCGACGGGCTGGTCTCTGCAGGGCGGCCGGGCGCAATCCACGTGAAGAGAAGGCGCCGCGCGCCTCTAGCATGCGGGCGCCGATGGCGATAGGCAGGGGCTGGCGCGCCCGGCCGCCACGCCGGCCCACGCCCGACCTTCTGGAGGAAACTCATGCCGCTTTACGCCCTCGACGGCATCGCCCCGGAGCTGCCCGCCTCCGGCAATTTCTGGATCGCTCCCACCGCCGTCCTCATCGGCCGGGTGATCGTGAAGGAGGGGGCCAGCATCTGGTTCGGCGCCGTGCTGCGCGGCGACAACGAGCCCATCGTGGTCGGCGAAGGCACGAACATTCAGGAGAACTGCGTTCTCCACACTGATCCCGGCTATCCGATGACGCTCGGCCCCAGGGCCACCATCGGCCACAGCGTGACGCTGCATGGCTGCACGGTGGGGGAGGGGGCCCTCGTGGGCATGGGCGCGACCGTGCTCAACGGCGCCGTCATCGGCGATCACTGTCTGGTCGGCTCCATGGCGCTCGTCACCGAGGGCAAGACCTTCGAGCCCTATTCGCTCATCGTCGGCGCCCCGGCCAAGGTCGCCCGCACCCTCGACGAGGCGGCCGCCGAGCGGCTGATCGCGACGGCGGCGGGCTATCAGCACCGCTGGCCCCAGTATGCCAAGGGCCTCAAGCGCATCGCCTGAGCCGGCAGGA
>JAEWBL010000516.1 GCA_023391175.1 Pseudomonadota bacterium | reverse complement strand
GCGCCGCCCACCGTCAGCAGGCGGCGGCGGGAGGGGCGCTCGGGAACCGATTCATCGCCCGGCTCGGCCAAGGCAGGCTCTCCTCGTGTGCGGATTTCCGCACAGGCTTTGCCGGCAATGTGCGCCTCACCGCACGCGGTGTCGAGGGGCGCAGCGGAGCCGCACGGAAAAAGGATTGCGAATCAGCCTGTTGCCTGCGTCCCGCGCCAGGCTCGGAACTGGCATGCGCCTTGCGCAGGGGGAGAGGTCGAGCGGCGCGCTGCGCCGGCCCTTAACGAAGCATCCGGTCCCGAAGTGTCCAGGCCATCCGGCTGAAAGAGGCACCAAGAGCCCGGCGGAGGAAGGTCTGAGATGGCCCACGCGATTCCGGCGCATCCCGCGCCCCATCATTACCCGCGCAAGTTCTACCATCACCTCTATTTCCAGGTGATCGTGGCGATCATCGCCGGCTCGCTGCTGGGCCATTTCTATCCGGACTTCGGCGCCAGCCTGAAGCCGCTGGGCGACGCCTTCATCAAGCTGGTGAAGATGGTCATCGCGCCGGTCATCTTCCTCACCGTCGTCACCGGCATCGCCGGCATGCGCGACATGGGCAAGGTCGGCCGCGTGGCCGGCAAGGCCATGATCTACTTCCTCACCTTCTCCACGCTGGCCCTCATCATCGGCCTCATCGTGGCGAACGTGGTGCAGCCCGGCGCCGGGCTCAACATCGATCCCAAGACGCTGGATCCCAAGGCCGTCGCCACCTATGCGGCGAAGGCGCACGACGCCTCCATCATCGGCTTCCTGATGGACATCATCCCGGCGACGCCGGTGTCGGCCATGGCCAATGGCGACATCCTCCAGGTGCTGTTCTTCGCCGTGCTGTTCGGCATCGCGCTCGGCGGCGTGGGCGATCTCGGCACGCCGGTGCTCAAGGTGCTCACCTCCGCCTCGCATGCCATGTTCCGGCTGGTGGCCATCGTCATGAAGGCGGCGCCCATCGGCGCGTTCGGCGCCATGGCCTTCACCATCGGCAAGTACGGCATCGGCTCGGTGAAGAACCTCGCCTTCCTGATCGCCACCTTCTACCTCACCGCCTTCCTGTTCGTGTTCATCGTGCTGGGCCTGGTGGCGCGCTACAACGGCTTCTCCCTGTGGAAGCTCCTGCGCTACATCCGCGAGGAACTGCTCCTCGTGCTCGGCACCTCCTCCTCGGAAGCGGCCCTGCCCGGCCTGATGCTGAAGATGGAGCGCGCCGGCTGCGCCAAGTCGGTGGTCGGCCTCGTCATCCCCACGGGCTATTCGTTCAACCTCGACGGCACCAACATATACATGACGCTGGCGGCGCTCTTCATCGCCCAGGCCACCGGCATCCACCTGTCGCTCGAAGAGCAGATCCTGCTGCTGCTGGTCGCCATGCTGTCGTCCAAGGGCGCGGCGGGCATCACCGGCGCCGGCTTCATCACGCTGGCGGCCACGCTCTCGGTGGTGCCGTCGGTTCCGGTGGCGGGCCTCGCCCTCATCCTCGGCATCGACCGCTTCATGTCCGAGTGCCGCGCGCTCACCAACTTCGTCGGCAACGCGGTGGCCACCATCGTCGTCGCCCGCTGGGAAGGCGAGCTGGACAAGGCCAAGCTCCTGCGCGTGCTCGACGGCGAGCCCATCTCGCTGGAAGACGAGTTCGACGAGGGCCTGATCTCCACCGCCCCGGGCGTCAAGGCGGTGGCCTGAGCCTCCGTCCGCCGCGCGCGGCACCTGTCCTCCCCAGCTGCCCGCCTCTCCGGAGGCGGGCTTTTTCTTGGCCGTTGCGGCACGCTTGACCGGCCACGGCGGCGATGACATCCAGACCGCCACGGATCGGGGGCTGAACATGGCAGATGAAGCGGTCGAGACGCCGGAAGATCGTTCGGCGGGCTCCCCCGGCGAGGTGTTCCGCGCCTTCCTCAAGCTCGGGCTCATCTCCTTCGGCGGACCCATCGCCCATCTCGGCTATTTCCGCGCCGAGCTGGTGGAGCGCCGCCGCTGGATCGATGACGAGGGCTATGCCGATCTCGTGGCGCTCTGCCAGTTCCTGCCCGGCCCGGCCTCCAGCCAGCTCGGCTTTGCCCTGGGGCTGATCCGGGGCGGCGGCTTTCTCGGTGGGCTCGCCGCCTGGGCCGGCTTCACCCTGCCCTCGGCGCTCCTGCTCGCCGCCCTCGCGCTCCTGTCCTCCTACATGGGCGTTACCGCCCTCACCGGCGGCGTCATCGGCGGCATCCTGCACGGCCTCAAGCTGGTCGCCGTCGCCGTGGTGGCGCAGGCGGTGTGGGGCATGGCGCGCACGCTGACCCCGGACCAGCCCCGCGCCGGCATCGCGCTCAGCGCCATCGTCATGGTCACGCTGGCGGCGGGCAGCTTCGGGCAGGTGGCGGCCATCATCATGGGCGCGATGGCCGGGCTGTTCCTCTGCCGGGACGAGGGTGCAACCGCGACGGCGGCCGCGAGCCACCTGCCGGTGCCGCTCAAGCGGCGGACGGGTGCGATCCTGCTCGCGATCTTCGCCCTGTTGCTGGTGCTGCCGCCCCTCTTCAAGGCCGCGTCCCCCTATATCGGCGTGTTCGATTCCTTCTACCGCTCGGGCGCGCTCGTGTTCGGCGGCGGCCATGTGGTGCTGCCGCTGCTGCAGGCGGAGGTGGTGACGACAGGCTGGGTGCTGCCCAGCCAGTTCCTCGCCGGCTACGGCCTCGCCCAGGCGGTGCCCGGCCCGCTCTTCACCTTCGCCGCCTGGCTCGGCGCGGTGATGGCGCCGCCCGCCGGCGGGGTGACGGGCGCGGCGGTAGCGCTGGTGGCGGTGTTCCTGCCCGGCCTGCTGCTGGTGACGGGCACGCTGCCCTTCTGGAGCACGCTGCGCGGCATGCCGCTGGCGCAGGCCGCCATGCGCGGGGCCAACGCGGCGGTGGTGGGCATCCTCGGCGCCGCGCTCTACACCCCGGTCTTCACCGGCGCCGTGCTGCGGCCGATGGATTTCGCCGCCGCCGTCACCGGCTTCCTGCTGCTCACGGTGTGGAAGGTGCCGCCGCTGGCGGTGGTGGTGGTGCTGGCGGTGCTCGGGCCGTTCCTGACGGGGCTCTATTAGGGCCCGGCCGAATGCCGATCGCTCAGCGCCGGCGGCGCTGGCGGTGCTCTTCCAGCTTCACCCGCACCCCGTCGAGGGCGCGGAGCGTCCCTTCCAGCCGTCGGGCAATGGCGCGGCGGAACTTGGCCGTGGCTTCGGGATAGCGCTCCAGCACCCGCGTGAACACCTCCTGCGGCAGGCGGATCACCACCGTCTCCTCGGCGGCGACGGCGGTGGCCGGACGCGGGGTGGCGATGATGAGGGCCGTCTCACCCACGAGGGCCCCGGCCGTCACGCCCTTCAACAGGCGCGGTGCGGCGGGGGTGCGCTCGTCGAGCATATTGAGGCGGCCGGACACCACCACGAAGGCGCCGTCGGAGATCTCGTTGGCGCGGAACAGCACGTCGCCCTCGGCGAGCCGCACCTCCTCGGCGCCCGAGGCGAGCATGCGCACGGCGCCGTCGCTGAGCAGATCGAAGGTGGCGACCCCCCGGAGCAGCGCGATGTCCCTGTCGATGCTCACGGACGACGTTTCCTCAAGTGGCTGTGCATGATGGTGAGGCCCGGCCGTCAGGGCACGAGCTTGTAGCCCCCGGCCTGGGTCGCAAGAAGGGTGGGATTGGAAGGATCGGGCTCGATCTTCTGGCGCAGGCGGTAGATGTGGGTTTCCAGAGTATGCGTGGTGACGCCGGAATTATAGCCCCACACTTCCTGCAGCAGCGTCTCGCGCGGGACCGGATTCTTACCCGCCCGGTAGAGATAGCGCAGGATGGCCGTCTCCTTCTCGGTGAGGCGGATCTTGGAGCCGCGCTCGGTGAGGAGGAGCTTCGCCCCCGGCCGGAACGAATAGGGGCCGATGGCGAACACCGCGTCCTCGCTCGCCTCGTGCGAGCGCATCTGGGCGCGCAGGCGGGCCAGCAGCACCGCGAAGCGGAACGGCTTCACGATATAGTCGTTGGCGCCGGCCTCCAGCCCCATGATGGTGTCGCTGTCGGTGTCGTGGCCGGTCAGCATCAGGATGGGGGCCTTGAAGCCGTTGCGGCGCATCTGGCGCACGGCGTCACGCCCGTCCATGTCGGGCAGGCCCACGTCCATGATCACGAGGTCGATGGCCCCGTTCTTCGCCTGCTCGACGGCGCCGCCGGCGGTGTCCGCGCCCACGGGCTCGAATTCGTCCTGGAGCGCGAGCTGCTCGATCAGCGCATCGCGCAGCTCCGGGTCGTCCTCGACCACCAGGATTTTCCACGCATTGGGCATCAATTCCTCCTGCGCCCTTGCGGGCGCGCGAATCGCGCCAGTAGAGCATGGACATGGCTTGGCGCAAATTTCCATCCCGGGATGGCTGTGGAGAGGTATCAAACTAAGTCATGGCACCGCTACATCCTGTGGGAATCTCCCGCGTCCGCGTCAGCCGCCGCCCCGGCACCCGCCACCAGGGGATTTTGCGGGTGGGCGGGCTCTCGCTCCCCGTTGCCCTGGGACGCTCCGGCATCGGCGCCGACAAGCGCGAGGGGGACGGGCGCACCCCCGCCGGCCGCTGGCGCATCCTCGCTCTCCTCTACCGGCCCGACCACGGACCGCGCCCGGCCTCGCGCCTCCCCGCCCGCCCCAACCGCCCCGTCACGCTGCCCCTCGGCGGCGCGCGCACCGCGTCCCACGAGCAGATGTGGCGGGACGATGCGCTCTACGATCTGGTTCTGGTGATCGACCACAACCAGCGCCCCCGCGTCGCCGGGCGCGGTTCGGCGGTGTTCGTGCATCTTGCCCGGCCGGGGTTCAAGGCGACGGAGGGCTGCGTCGCGCTGAGGCGGGCGGACATGAAGCGCCTGCTGGCGCGGCTCAGGCCGGGGGCGGTCATCGAGATCGTCTGAGGGAATGGCGCGCGGGCCTTTGGTCCGCCCGTCATTTCGTCGCCCCGGACGCGGTGCTATAGAGCCGTTCAATCAGCGGCGGGCGCTCCCGCGCCCGATCCAACGCACGGGGCATCATGACCGCGCAATTTCCGCCCGATGCGGCGCGCCCTCCACGGGTGGGCCTGTTCTGCACCTGCCTCGTGGACACCATCCGCCCCTCGGTGGGCTTTGCCGCCGCCAAGCTGCTGGAGGATGCCGGCTGCGAGGTGGACGTGCCGCCGCAGACCTGCTGCGGCCAGCCCGCCTTCAATTCCGGCGACCGCGCCACCACCCGGGCGCTGGCGGAAGAGATGATCGCGGCGTTCGAGACCTTCGATTACGTGGTCGCCCCCTCCGGCTCCTGCGCCGGGATGATCAAGGCCCACTATCCCGAGCTTTTCACCGGCGAACCGGGCTGGGCCGGGCGGGTGGAGCGCTTCTGCGCCAAGGTGTTCGAGCTGACCTCCTTCCTCGTGGAGGTGCGCGGCGTCACCTCGGTCGAAGCCGCCTATGACGGCACCGTCACCTATCACGACAGCTGCTCGGGCCTGCGCGAGCTCGGCGTGAAGGACCAGCCGCGCCTCCTGCTCGCCTCGGTGGAGGGGCTGGCGCTGGAGGAAATGAAGGACGCCGACACCTGCTGCGGCTTCGGCGGCACCTTCTGCGTGAAGTATCCGGACGTCTCC
>JAEWBL010000496.1 GCA_023391175.1 Pseudomonadota bacterium | reverse complement strand
GGCGAACACGATGGCGCGGGGCCGCTTCAGGCGATCGAGGATCAGTCCGCCGCCGACCACCAGCAGTCCCAGCGCCAGCGAGGCCTTGCCGAGAATATCGCCGAACTCCACCAGGACGGTCGGCACCGGGGCGTGCGTTACATTCAGCAGGGCGCCCGCCGAGCACGCCCAGATGTAGGGATTGCGCGCCAGTTGCTCGGCCACATAAGCGAACGTCGGCGGGTGGCGGCCGGAGAAGGAGGCCAGCACCAGCACGGCGATGACGTTGACCACCGGGATCATCGCCACCAGCGCCAGCGCTGCGATGGTGATTCCCGCAGCGCCGTAGAGGCCGCCCGCCACCGCCAGCACGATGTAGGTGTTCCAGCGCACCGCCCCCTGAAACAGGGAGGTGAAGCCGGGCCCGTCCGCCGCAAGCGCCGCGATCAGCGGCCTGTGCATGAGCAGGATGAGCCCCGACAGAAGGATGACCGTGCCGATGAGCGCGCCGGCCACTGCCACGACATTCACCGTGCTGAGGTCGGCCTTCACCGCGGACACCACCAGCAGGGCCGGGAACAGCACGAAATAGGTAAGCTTCTCCAGCGCCGCCCAATGGGCCGCATCCTTCAGGAGGATGCGCCGCAGCACGGCGCCGAGGGCGATGATGAGGAAGACCGGCACGAGGGCCGTGATGATGAGGCTCATGGGGCAGACGCTTACCGTGCCCGTCGTTCGGCGGCAGGCAATTATTCCTCTGCGGCGGTGTGAATTTGCCGCGCGCCCGCTTTAGGCCCGGAGCCGGGAGAAGAAAAGCGCCATCGTCCCGAAACGGGACGGGGCGGCGGCCGGGCGAGAACCCGCCGGGAACGGGAGCGGACCGAATCAATCCTCCCGGTCGGTTTCCTCTTGGTTCTCCACGAGGCGGTCGAGGAAGCCGAGGGCGCCTTCAAGGATGAAGGCCGCTGCATGCTGGTCCACCACCTCGGCCCGGCGCGCGCGGCTCATGTCGGCCGAGATCAGCGCCCGCTCCACGGCGGCCGTGGACAGGCGCTCGTCCCACAGGGCGATGGGTCTTCCCGCCAGCCGCGCGAAATTGCGGGCAAACGCCCGGCTCGCCTGCGCGCGGGGGCCTTCCGATCCGTCCATGTTCAGGGGCAGCCCCAGCACGAAGGCCACCGCCCGCCGCTCGTCCGCCAGAGCGACCAGCCGCTGTGCCTCGGCGGTGAATTTGGTGCGTTTCACCGTCTCGATCACGGTCGCGATGCGCCGGTCGGGGTCTGAGCCCGCAACGCCGATGGTTTTCGTACCAAGATCGAGCCCGATGAGCGCGCCGCGCGGCGGCAGGAGGGCGGCGATGTCCGCGAGCGGACCGACGGGGGCGGGAAGGGGCGTGTCAGCCATGCGCGAGGGTTAGAGGAATTGTCGGGCGGGGCAAGGGGGATCACACCCCGAGCGCAATTCCCAGTTCTTCTGCAATGGCTGCCAATCGCTTGTCGCGCGTCCACAGAACAGCTTCGGGCGTCAAACGAACCGACGCAATCAAGTGGGCGTCCACATAGCCAATCCCTCGACCATAGAGAGCTTCGGCCGTCACGAGACCAAGCACCTCGTCCGGCTCGGCAACGGTCGCCTGGGGCAATGCGGCGAGGGCTTCCAGAATGACGTCTCGCTGGCGCAAGTTTCCAAGCGCCAGTTCGCCGATGACAAAGGGGTGCACCATCGCAGCGCCATCGGCCAGTACCTGCTCGAGCCTTATTTCCCCTTGGCGAAAGTGGTCGATCCAGATGGAGGTATCGACCAGAATCATTCGTCTGGCCGCCGTCTGCGGACCGGCGTCAGTTGGGGTTCGCTCCCTCCGAGGCGCGCAAGGCGCAATGCGCTTTCCCGTGCGATCAGCGCCTTCAGGGCCTCGCGCACGAGCGCTGATTTCTCCGTCATCCCGGTCAAGGCCTGCGCCCTGGAGAGAAGCTCATCGTCTATGGCGAGGGTGGTCCGCATATGGAGCTGGCCTTTGATGAAATCGCCTTGGCACGAACAATAGCATCATTCGATGCGCAAATCGCGCATGCGCGCATCCGTCCGGATCGCCTCTCCCCACGCCAAACCCTTCCACCGCGGCATACCCCTTGCTATAGCGGCGGGCAGCTTTTGGGAGCGTACTCATGTCCGTCGATCAGGCGACAGTCCGCCGGGTGGCCCATCTCGCACGCATCGCAGTGCGCGAAGAGGAACTCGGTCACCTTCAGAACGAGCTTAACGCCATCCTCGATTTCGTCGAGCAACTGGCCGATCTCGACGTTTCCGGCGTCGAGCCGCTGACCAGCGTCGTTCCCGTGGAGCTGCCCATGCGGGAGGATGCCGTGACCGACGGAAACTGCCCCGAGAAGGTGCTCGCCAACGCCCCCGATGCCGAGGGTGGCTTCTTTACCGTGCCGAAGGTGGTGGAATGACCAAGCTCACCAAGCTCACCCTCACCCAGGCGCGCGAGGGGCTTGCGCAGGGCGAGTTCACCTCCGTCGAGCTCACCGAGGCCTATCTGAAGGCCATGGAAGAGGCGCGCCCGCTCAACGCCTACGTGCTCGAAACCCCGGACATAGCTCTGGAGATGGCGCGGGAGAGCGACAAGCGCATTGCCTCCGGCGACACCGGGCCGTTGGAGGGCATCCCCCTCGGCATCAAGGACATGTTTGCCACCGAGGGTGTGCGCACCACGGCCTGCTCGAAGATCCTTGAGAACTTCGTGCCGCAGTACGAATCCACCGTCACCTCCCACCTGTGGCGGGACGGCGCGGTGATGCTCGGCAAGCTCAACAATGACGAGTTCGCCATGGGCTCGTCCAACGAGACCTCGGCCTTCGGGCCGGTGGTGTCGCCCTGGCATCGCGACGGAGACGACACCCCCATCGTGCCCGGCGGCTCGTCCGGCGGCTCGGCGGCGGCGGTGGCGGCCTTCCTGTGCGCCGGAGCGACCGGCACCGACACGGGCGGCTCCATCCGCCAGCCGGCGGCCTTCACCGGCACGGTCGGCATCAAGCCCACCTACGGCCGGTGCTCGCGCTGGGGCATCGTCGCCTTCGCCTCGTCCCTCGACCAGGCCGGGCCGTTTGCCCGCACGGTGAACGACGCGGCCATCCTGCTGCGCTCCATGGCCGGCTACGATCCGAAGGACTCCACCTGCGTCAATCGACCGGTGCCGGATTATGAGGAGGCGGTGGGCGCCTCCATCAAGGGCAAGAAGATCGGCATTCCGCGCGAATACCGCATGGACGGCATGGCCGACGAGATCGACACCCTCTGGCGCGAGGGCGCCAAGTGGTTGGAAGAGGCCGGCGCCGAGATCGTCGACATCTCGCTGCCGCACACTCAGTACGCTTTGCCGGCCTATTACATTGTCGCCCCGGCGGAAGCCTCCTCCAACCTCGCCCGTTATGACGGCGTGCGCTACGGCGCCCGCGTGCCGGGCAAGGACGTGGTGGAGATGTATGAGAACACCCGCGCCGCCGGCTTCGGCCCGGAAGTGCGCCGCCGCATCATGATCGGCACCTACGTGCTGTCCGCCGGCTATTATGATGCCTATTACCTGCGCGCGCAGAAGGTGCGCAGCCTCATCAAGCGCGACTTCGACCGCGCGTTCGCGCAGGGCGTCGATGCCGTGCTCACCCCGGCGACGCCGTCGCCGGCCTTCGGTATCGGCGAGAAGCTGAAGGCCGATCCGGTGGAGATGTATCTCAACGACGTCTTCACCGTGACGGTGAACATGGCCGGCCTGCCGGGCATCTCCGTCCCCGCCGGCCTCTCGGCAGACGGATTGCCGCTGGGGCTCCAGCTCATCGGCCGCCCGTTCGAGGAAGGAACGCTCTTCTCCCTCGCCGAGGTGATCGAGGAGGCTGCGGGCCGCTTCCCGGTCGAGGATCTGTGGTGGAAGTCCTGAAGTAGATGGCGCTAGCGGAGCCGGGGCCTTTGCCCGGCTCCGCCATTGCATGCCTCAATAATAGCCAAGCGGTTGTTTCGGCACATCCTGGCCGGCGCGGAGCGCGGTGAGGCGCTTGCGCAGAGATTTCCGCCGCCGGGCGAACAGCTGCGACATGCGCGACCAGATGGTGGCATCGCCCTGCCGCAGTTCCTTGTTCTCGTTGAGCGCCGCCTTGAAGGCGTGGACGAGATCATCGGTCGCCGACAGCACACGGCGATAGGGGAAGATGCGGGCAAGCTCGGGGTAGCGCACCTCGCCGCGACGCTCGACGAAGGGCTGGAGCCGCGCATGGCGGCCGCCCCGGTCGGGACCCAGGGCCTCCGCCAGCCGGTCGAGCGCACGCACCCGGATGTCCGACTCCTCCTTCAGGATGCCCACTCCTTCCAGGATCCGGTCCGGGGCGCCTTCGGAAAAGTCGGTCCGGGCGGTCCAGCGGAGATAGCCGGCGATCCCCTTGCTCACCAGTTGTGCTTCCGAACGGGCCGGGAAATGCGCAAGCTGGACATTGGGAAGCAGCGTCGTCGGCAGGGTGACGTCCCACTTGGTGGCCCGGTGGTTGCCATCGACGATGGCGAAGCCGCGCTCGCAGGCGAGCTGACCCGGCACGACCACCTTGAAGATGTAGGGCTCATGCACCGCCACGTGCCGCAGCCGGGTCAGCGGGCAGGGCTCTTCGATGTCGTCCTCGTCGGTCATCAGGTAGTGACGCGGGTTCAGCCCACCGAGCCGGTAGCCGCCGATGGCTGCGAGGTCCGTCTCGAGCGCTGCACGGTCCTCGGCAACAATGAACTCATCGCCATCCAGGGGGAAAACGAAGTCCCAGGATGCAGCTGCCATAGCGTAGGCGATGAGGGCCGTGGTGCGTTCGCCCTGATGATAAGCCGCCAGTGACTTTTCAGAAGTCACCGATATGGGAAGACCTTCCGTAACCAGAATGTCGAGGATGCGAGTTGTCTGGTCGGTACTCCCGTCGTCGACAATGTAAAGGTGGTCTAAGAAAAATAGATTATGACGCACCCAAGCTTCGATTATATCCGCTTCGTCGCGGACGATGGAGACCCCCGCCAGCCTCATCT
>JAEWBL010000469.1 GCA_023391175.1 Pseudomonadota bacterium | reverse complement strand
GGCAGGGTGAGGAGGCGGCAGCGGTCCACATGCGCCTTCTCCTGCCTTATGACCCGCCAGATGTTGGGGTGGCCGGCCAACTCCGCGATGATCTGGTGGAAGGCCTCGTCGGCGGCGTGGAACTCCGCCAGCGCCCCGGCGCGGTGGGCGGCGCGCTGCTGGCGCAGGGTGGCGAGGAGCGGCGCCATCACCACCCGGCGTACCTTCTCCGGCAGCGTTGCCACATGGGCCGCCGCCTCCCGCACGCTCGTGCGCTCCAGCGCGTTGCGGATGATCATGGCGTCGCGCACCTCCGGCACGGAGATGCGCGAGACGAAGGTGCCGTACTGGGGGAATATGTCCACCAGCCGCTCGTCCGCCAGCTTCAGGATGGCCTCGCGCACCGGCGTGCGGCTGACGCCGTAGGCGAGGGCGATCTGCTTTTCCTGCAGCGGCGCGCCGGGCGGAAGGGTCATGGCCACGATGTCGTCGCGCAGGGCGGCGTGGATGCGCGATGACGCCGGCACTGCACGGACATTCTCGCTGCGAAGCGCCGGCCTGCGCCTGAGATCCGCCCCCGTCGCCACCACCGTTTCTGCCTCCCCCGGTACTCTGCCCGCTCCTGGCCTGCTCTTGCGGCATCTGCCGTACTAATATATTAGCATATCAAGGGCGTCAACGAAGGCGCAGGCTCGACGGGGCCGGGGACAAGGGTCGGGGAGACGTGCTCATGGGGATGGAGGCGGGCATCGCGCCGCGCACCCTTCGGCTTTCTGCGAAGGACAATCTGGCGGTGGCGCTGGACGAGGTCGCGCCCGGCGGCTCGGTCGCGGGCGTCGTCGCCACCCAGCGCATTCCGCGCGGCCACAAGGTGGCCGTCGAGCCCATTTCCGCCGGGGCACCGGTGGTCAAATTCGGCCAGATCATCGGCTTTGCCAGCGAAGACATCGCCCCCGGCGCCCACATCCACACCCACAATGTGGTGCTGCACGATTTCGCCCGCGACTACGCCTTTGCCGCCGACGCCCGGGACGATGCGCTGCTGCCGGAGGCCGAGCGCGCCCACTTCATGGGCTTTCGTCGCTCCAACGGGCGCACCGGCACCCGCAACTATCTCGGTATCCTCACCAGCGTGAACTGCTCGGCCTCGGTGGCGCGGTTCGCGGCGCAGGCGGCGGAACGCTCGGGCATCCTCGCCGACTTTCCTGATATCGACGGCATCGTGCCCATCATCCATGGCACCGGCTGCGGCATGGCCTCCAAGGGCGAGGGCTATGACGTGCTCTCGCGCACCCTGTGGGGCTACGCCACCCATCCCAACTTCGCCGCCGTGGTGATGGTGGGGCTCGGCTGCGAGATGTTCCAGATCGCCCGCTTCAAGCAGGAATACGGGGTGGAGGAGGCGGACGGCTTCCGCACCCTCACCATTCAGGACGAGGGCGGAACGCGCCGCACGGTGGAGCACATCCTCGGCACGCTGAAGGAGATGGCGCCCCGCGCTGCCGCCGCCCGGCGGGAGGCGCGGCCGGCGTCCGAGATCGTGCTGGCGCTCCAGTGCGGCGGCTCGGACGGCTATTCGGCACTCACCGCCAATCCCGCGCTGGGGGTCGCCTCGGACCTTCTGGTCGCGCAGGGCGGCACATCCATCCTCTCCGAGACCCCGGAAATCTACGGCGCCGAGCACCTGCTCACCCGCCGCGCCGCGACGCGCGAGGTGGGCGAGAAGCTGGTCGCCCGCATCAAGTGGTGGGAAGAGTACACCGCGCGCAACGCGGGGGAGATGAACAACAATCCCTCGCCCGGCAACAAGGCCGGCGGGCTCACCACCATTCTGGAAAAGTCCCTCGGCGCCGCCGCCAAGGGCGGCTCCTCGACCCTGCGCGCGGTCTATGAATATGCCGAGCCCGTGACGGATGCCGGCTTCGTCTTCATGGATACCCCCGGCTACGATCCGGTGGCCGCCACCGGGCAGGTGGCGGGCGGGGCGAACGTGATCTGCTTCACCACCGGCCGCGGCTCCGCCTTCGGCGCCAAGCCCACCCCGTCCATCAAGCTCGCCACCAATTCCGACATCTATCGCCGGATGGAAGAAGACATGGACATCAATTGCGGCGACGTGCTCGACGGCGTGTCGCTGGAAGACAAGGGCCGCGAGATCTTCGACAAGGTGCTGGCGGTTGCCTCGGGCGCTCACACAAAGTCCGAGGAACTGGGCTACGGCGATGCCGAGTTCGTGCCCTGGCAGATCGGCGCGGTGATGTAGGCCGCCGCGTCCATTGGAAGTGAACGGCCGGAAAGGCCGCAATAAACGGAAAAATCCGTCAGACACTCAGGGAGAACGCCCATGCTGACCCGACGCCGACTGACCGCCCGCGCCGTAGCTTTCGCGCTCTCGAGCCTGGCGCTGCCGGGCCTTGCGCTCCCGGCGATGGCGCAGACCACGCTGCGCTCCGCCGACATCCATCCGGACGGCTACCCCACCGTCGAATCCGTGAAGTATTTCGGCGAGATCATCGAGAAGAAGTCGAACGGCAAGTACAAGGTGCAGGTCTTCTCCTCCGGCCAGCTCGGCGGCGAGAAGGACACCATCGAGCAGACCCGCTTCGGCGTCATCGATCTCAACCGCGTCAACACCGCGCCGTTCAACAATCTGATCCCGGAGACGGCGGTGCTCGGCATGCCGTTCCTGTTCCGCTCCACCGAGCACATGTACAAGGTGGTAGACGGCCCCATCGGCGCGGAGATCGCCAAGGCCTTCGAGCCGCACGGCCTCGTTGTGCTCGGCTTCTTCGATTCCGGCGCCCGCTCCATGTACAATTCCAAGAAGCCCATCAAGACGCTCGACGACATGAAGGGCATGAAGATCCGCGTGCAGCAGTCGGACCTGTTCATCGCGATGATCAACGCGCTCGGCGCCAATGCGACGCCCATGCCCTTCGGCGAGCTTTACTCCGGCCTGCAGACCGGCCTCGTGGACGGCGCCGAGAACAATTATCCCTCCTATGATTCCGTGAAGCATTACGAGGTGGCGAAATATTATTCGCTCACCGAGCATTCGCTGGCGCCGGAGGTGTTCGTGATGTCGAAGCGTGCCTTCGACAAGCTGAGCCCCGAGGACCAGAAGATGTTCAAGGAAGCCGGTCTTGAAGCCACCAAGAAGATGCGCGAGCTCTGGGCCAAGCGCGACATCGAGGCCAAGGATCACGTGGTCAAGGGCGGCGCCATCATCAACGAGGTGGACAAGAAGCCCTTCATCGACGCGATGAAGCCGGTCTACGACAAGTTCGTCACCACCGACAAGATGAAGGACCTCGTCGCCCGCATCCGGGCGGTGAACTGAAGGCGCGGCACCGGCCGGGCCCGCGCGGCCCGGTCATTGTCCGGGGAGGCGCAGCGGCATGACCATCAAGTCCAGCGAACGTTCCGGCAGGGGCGCCGAGGCCGAAAGGCCGGTGCCGCTCATCGCCTTGCGGCGGGTGGTCCGCCTGCTGTCCGCGGTCGCGCTGTGGATCTCCGGCGCCGGGCTCGTCGCCATGACGGCGGCGGTGTTCTGGCAGGTGATCGGCCGCTATGTGCTGAACGCCTCGCCGAGCTGGACCGAGCCCCTGTCGCTGCTGCTGATGAGCTGGTTCATCCTGCTCGGCGCTGCGGTGGGCGTGCGCGAGAACATGCACCTCGGCTTCGAGATCGGCCTCCACTTCGCGACGCCGCCGGTGCGGCGGGCCATGGAGATCACCACCCACATCCTCGTCATGGGCTTCGGCGCGGCCATGGGCTGGTACGGCTGGGACCTCGCCATGGGCACCTGGAGCGCCAAGATGGCGGGCGTGGACCTGCCGCAGGGCGTCGACTACCTGCCGCTGGTGGGCGGCGGCGCGCTCATCTGCCTGTTCTCGTTCGAGCGGCTGCTAACCGACCTCACCGAGGGGCGGGTGCCGGAAGTGCCGCTCGCCCATGTCCACACCGTGGAATGACGCCGGAAAAGACCCATGGCCATCACCATCCTCTTCGGCGTCTTCGCGCTGCTCCTCGTCATCGGCACGCCGGTGGCCTTCTGCCTCGGCCTCGCGTCGCTCGCGACCGTGCTCTATCTCGATCTGCCGCCGGTGGTGGTGTTCCAGCAACTGAATTCGGGCATGAACGCCTTCTCCATGCTGGCGATCCCCTTCTTCATCTTCGCGGGTGACCTGATGATGCGCGGCGGCATCGCCGACCGGCTCATCGGCATGGCGGCGAGCCTCGTGGGGCATCTGCGCGGCGGGCTCGGCCAGGTGAACGTGGTGGCCTCCACCCTGTTCGGCGGCATCTCCGGCTCGGCGGTGGCGGATGCCTCTGCCATCGGCGGCATCATGATCCCGCAGATGGCGCGCCACGGCTATGCCAAGGACTATGCGGTCAACGTGACGGTGAATTCGGCCATCATCGCGCTGATGATCCCGCCGTCCCACAACATGATTATCTATTCCCTGTCGGCGGGCGGCACCATCTCCATCGCCGACCTGTTCACCGCGGGCATCATGCCGGGCATCCTGCTCGCCGCGGCGCTGATGATTACGGCCTATGTGGTGGCGCGCAATCGCGGCTATCCGGCCGGCACCTTTCCGGGCTGGTATGCGGTGCTGCGCTCGGTGGTGGCGGCTATCCCGGGCATCATGCTCATCGGCATCATCTTCGGCGGCGTGCGCTCGGGCATCTTCACCGCCACGGAAAGCTCCTGCATCGCCGTCATCTATGCGC
>JAEWBL010000456.1 GCA_023391175.1 Pseudomonadota bacterium | reverse complement strand
GTCTACGTCCCTGCGGATGACTTGACCGACCCGTCCCCGGCAACCACCTTCGCCCACCTCGACTCCACCGTCGTGCTGTCGCGGGCCCTCGCTGCACTGGGTATCTATCCCGCAGGCGATCCGCTGGATTCCACCTCGCGCATCCTCTCCCCGCTGGTCATCGGCGAGGAGCACTACAACGTGGCGCGCCAGGTGCAGCAGACCCTCCAGCGTTACAAGGCGCTGCAGGACATCATCGCGATCCTGGGCATGGACGAGCTCTCCGAAGAGGACAAGCTCACCGTGGCCCGCGCCCGCAAGATCGAGCGCTTCCTCTCGCAGCCCTTCCACGTCGCGGAAGTGTTCACCGGCTCCCCGGGCAAGCTCGTGGACCTGAAGGACACCATCGCGGGCTTCAAGGGCCTCGTCGAAGGCAAGTACGACTACCTGCCCGAGCAGGCCTTCTACATGGTCGGCTCCATGGACGAAGCCATCGAGAAGGGCAAGAAGCTGGCCGCCGAGGCGGCCTGATCCCATCCACGCGGCGGAGCGATCGCGATGAACATCAAGATCGTCTGCCTCGTGCTCGGGCTGCTGGCCGGTGGCATCACCGGCTGGCTCACCCGGCCCCAGGTGGCGGAACTGCGCCTCCCGGGCATCGACATCCGTGTTCAGGGAGAGGGGCCGCGCGGCGGCCTCACCTCCGAGCAGACCCGCCACATCCTGCTTGCGGCCGTGGTGGGCGCGATCATCGGCCTGGGCGTCGGTTTCGTTGCCGACCGCCGCCGCTGATCGGACCTTAGATTTCACGGAGCCATCCGGCTCCCACCCATGGCGGAGACGTTCCGCCGGCCCGATCCTCCCGAGGGCGGCCGGCACGGCTCCCGCGGGATCCCCGGCGGGGACGACCCGGAGATTGAACAGATGGCGACCTTACCTTTTGAGCTGGTCTCCCCCGAGCGCCTCGTCTTTTCCGGCGCCGTGACCGAGGTGATCGTGCCGGGCGCGGAAGGCGAGTTCGGCGTGCTGGCCGGCCATGCCCCCTTCATCGGCATGCTCAAGCCCGGCATCCTCACCATCAAGGCCGACGGCGGCGCGCGCCGCTATTTCGTCCGCGGCGGCTTCGCCGAGGTGAATCCGGCTGGCCTCACCATCCTCGCCGAAGAGGCGAAGCCGGTCGAAGAGCTTGACCTCGCCGTTCTCGCGCAGCAGATCCAGGACGCCCGCGAGGACGTGAACGACGCCAGCGGAGACGACGCCAAGCAGCGGGCCTCCCGCCAGCTGGCCGACCTGCAGCAGGTCTATGAGGCGCTGGAGCGCGACCGGACCGGCGCCACCACGCACTGAGCGCCCTGTTAACATGCGCTGTTTTGAAATCGGCCCGGGCCTCAAGCCCGGGCCTTTTCTTTGTCGGCCTCCGCCAGTGTTGCTCCCGTGCGCGCCGCATGGTCAGCTTCCCGGCAACAGGGGGGACCGCCATGGCCGCAAAGGATACGGCACTACCCGGACAGGCGGCGCGGGTCGCACCAGCCCCGAGCCGCCGTGGCGTCCTGGCGGGTCTCGCGATGACGGCGGCTGGCGGCGTGCTGTCCTTCTTCCCGCGCCAGACCCTGGCGGATGCTGTGCTGGGTCCGCCGCGGCCGGAGGATGTCGGACTGATGCGCGAGGCGATCGCCATCGCCGCGGAATCCGATTTTCCCTTCGGCGCGGTGATCGTGCGGGGCGGAGATGTCCTTTCGCGAGGACCGAATCTCGGTCGGCAACTGAACGATCCCACGGCCCATGCAGAGATGGTGGCGATCCGCCGCTTCCTCGCTGCGCGGCCGGCGGAAGAGCTGAAGGGCGCGACCCTCTATGCCTCGGCGGAGCCCTGCCCCATGTGCATGGGCGCGATCCTCTGGTGCGGGCTCAACCGCGTGGTCTTCAGCGCCTCGCTTGAGCAGGTGGCGGCGAAGTATGGCCGGCAGCCGCAGATCGGCGTGCCGGCCCTCGATGTGGCGCGAACGATGGCCGACGCCGCTCCCTTCCTGAAGGTGGAGATCACAGGCGGCGTGCTCGCTCCCGAGGCGCTGGCGCTGTTCGACAGGAAATAGTCGATTAAAAAAATCGACGAACTGATATTATGGCTGGTATACTTCTTGCCGCTTGGAAGCCGTCCAAACGGGAGAGCCTCGCATGCAGTCTGCCCCCCTGCACGCCCAAACAGTGCCCGCCGCATCGCCCCTCCTGGCCGGGTCCAATCCCGCGCAGGCGCTGCTGCTCACCGAGAATGCCGCGCTCACGAACGGGCCTCCGCTGCTGTTCCAACGCCTGACGGCGAAGGAGCGGGAGGAGGTGCTGCGCGAGGGCCAGAAGCGGGTGGTCTATCGCGGCAAGATGCTGTTCTCCCAAGGCACGCCGCACGATGGCATCTTCCTGATCGAGAGCGGCCGCATCCGGGTCTTCTACATCGCGCCGTCCGGCCGGGAGATCACGCTCGCCTATTGGAGCGCGGGCAATTTCGTCGGAGGGCCGGAGCTGTTCGGCCAGGGCCAGCACGTCTGGTCCGGGGTCGCGGCAACCAACAGCGTCGTCGTCCACCTGACCGGAAAGACCCTCCGCCGGCTGATCGCCCAGGTGCCGGCCTTTGCCATCGGCCTCATCGAGGGGCTCACCTTCAAGGGGAAGTGCTATTCGGCCCTTGCCCAGATGCTGGGCACCCGCTCGGTCACCGAACGCCTCGCTCACCTCCTGATACATCTCGCCGACACCTATGGCGTGAAGGAGGAGGGCGCTATCGCCATCGGCTCCGCCTTCACCCACGCAGACCTGGCCCACATGGTGGGCGCCACCCGCCAATGGGTCACGATCAGCCTCAAGCGCTTGCAGGAACAGGGTGTTCTGAAGGCGGAGAAGGCCAAGATCGTGGTCTACGACCTCGAAGCGCTGCACGTGATGCGGGGCGACCGGTGAGGCGGCTCGCTGTCTCGCGCTCCAGAAATGCGCGTATTGATGAAAAATCAGGCGGGTCCGCAAAGGAGGCAACTAATCGACACCTCGGCCGCATCTTCCTTTGAACGGATCGAACCTGACGCCTGAAGATCACCGTCGAGAGCCGTCTTAGCCCCGAGAGGTGGATCTGATGAACCCGTTTCGCCCCAGCATTCTTCGCGCCTTTGCCCTTGCCCTCGCGACCAGCTGCGCCGCCGTTCTCCCCGTTGCTGCGGAGACCATCAACATCGGCATCGGCACGCAGGACACCACGACCAATACGGTGACCACGGGCGTCGTCATCAAGGAGCTGAAGCTTCTCGACAAGTATCTGCCGAAGGACGGCAAATATGCCGGCGCCACCTACAACATCGAGTGGCAGAACTTCACCTCCGGCCCGCCCGTCACCAACGGCATGATGGCCGACAAGCTGCAGTTCGGCGGCATGGGCGATTACCCGCTGGTGGTGAACGGCTACACCTTCCAGTCCAATCCCCAATCCAAGTCCCAGCTCATCGCGGTCGCCGCCTACAACATCTACGGCTCCGGCAACGGCGTGGTGGTGAACAAGGACTCGCCCTATTACGAACTGAGCGATCTGAAGGGCAAGGTGCTGAGCGTGCCGTTCGGCTCCGCGGCCCATGGCATGATCCTGAAAGCCATGCAGGACAAGAACTGGCCGGCGGACTATTTCCGCCTGGTCAGCCAGTCTCCGGAGGTGGGCTCCACCAACCTCCAGGAAAAGAAGATCGACGCCCACGCCGATTTCGTACCCTTCGCCGAGCTGCTCCCCTTCCGCGGTTTCGCCCGCAAGATCTTCGACGGTGTGGAGACCA
>JAEWBL010000436.1 GCA_023391175.1 Pseudomonadota bacterium | reverse complement strand
GGTGATGGCGGTGGCCGACGTGTTCGAGGCGCTCACCGCCTCGGATCGCCCCTACAAGCCGGCGAAGAGCCTGTCGGAAGCCATGCGCATCCTCGTCTCCATGGGCCGGGAGGGGCATCTCGATCCGGAGGTGGTGGCCTATTTCCTCAGGTCCCGGCTGTGGGAGACCTATGCCGGCCGCTTCCTGCGCGCCGACCAGAACGATGCGGTGGATGTGGCGGCCCTGTGCGGCCAGCTTCAGGCGGTCGCCTGACGCGCGCCCCAGCGCAGCCTTTGCAATAGCGCTGGCGCGGGCGGGGCGCGGCAGCCATGATCGGCGCATGATCGAGACGGTGAATCAGGCCCCCTCCCGCCCCTTCAACCTCGCCCGCTTCTGCCTTGCGTCCGCCGGTGCTGATGCGGCGAAGCCCGCTTTGCTGGTGGCCGAGGGGCCGAAGGGGCGCATCATCGAGCGGTGGAGCTACGGCGACCTCACCGCCGCAGTGCTGCGCGTGGCCGGCGGCTTCGCGGAATACGGCCTGCCGCGCGGATCGCGGGTGCTGCTCCGGGTGGGGAACACCTCCGAGTTTCCTCTGATGTTCTTCGGCGCCATTGCCGCGGGGCTGGCACCCATCCCCACCTCCACCCAGCTCACGGGGCACGAGGTGGAGATGATCCTTGACGATTCCGGCGCGGTCCTGGTGGTGGGCGACGGATCGGGCGTGATGCCGGCGCCGCGCGAGGGGGTGCATGTGATCGATGCCGCCGGCAGGGCGCGGCTCGGCGCCGCAGCGGCCATCGATTTCGCCGCCACGGATGCGGACGATCTCGCCTTCCTGGTCTTCACCTCGGGCACCAGCGGCCGGCCCAAGGGCGTCGCCCACGCCCAGAGGGTGGGGCTCGGGCGCGTGCCCATGCGTGCCGGCTGGCATGACCTGAAGGGCGACGACCTGCTGTTCCACGCCGGCGCGTTCAACTGGACCTATACGCTGGGCGTCGGCCTGATGGACCCCTGGGCGGTGGGGGCGACCAGCATCGTCCACCTCGGCGATCGTCCGCCCGGCGCCTGGCCCGACCTGCTGGAGGAGACCGGCGCAACGATGTTCGCCGCCGTGCCCGGTCTCTACCGGCGCATCCTGAAATATGCGCAGATCACTCCCGGGCGCTTTCCCGCCCTGCGCCACGGCCTCACCGCCGGCGAGGCGCTGAAGGCGGCGCTGCACGGCGAATGGGTGGAGGCGACGGGGCGCCCGCTCTATGAAGCGCTGGGGATGAGCGAGATCTCCACCTACGTCTCCTCCGGACCCGCGGTGCCGACCCGGCCGGGTAGCCCCGGCAAGCCGCAGGCGGGGAGGCGGGTCGCCGTGCTGCCGCCCGAGGGCGAGGCGCCGGACGCGCTGCATCCCCTTCCGGCCGGCGACACCGGCGTGCTTGCCGTTCACCGCTCCGACCCCGGCCTGATGCTCGGCTATTGGGGCCTGCCGGAAGAGACCGCGGCTGTCCTCCGCGGCGAATGGTTCCTCACCGGCGATCTCGCCCGCTTCGATGCGGACGGCTACCTCTGGTACGAGGGCCGGGCCGACGACCAGATGAACGCCTTCGGCTATCGCGTAGCGCCGGAAGAGGTGGAGCGCGCGCTCGCCGCCCATCCCGATGTGGCGGAGGTGGCGGTGGCGGAGGCGCAATCGGGCGAGGTCTCCCTCGTCACCGCCTTTGTCGTGCTGCAGGCGGGGGCTCAGGCGGACGCCGCGGCGCTCGAGGCCTACGCCGCGGAGCACCTCGCCGAATACAAGCGCCCGCGCGCCTACGTCTTCATCGAGGAACTGCCCCGCACCGGCTCCGGCAAGGTGATGCGCCGCGCGCTCAGGGGGTAGGGGCGCTGGGGGCGGGGGCCTTGCCGCCGGGATCGCCTCTCAATCGTCCCGGGTGCTGGGGTGGAAGCGGTCGGTGAGCGCCAGCACCGCGTAGGCGGCGACGAAGATGATGTTGGCGACAACCAGCCACCTCACCTGCGTCTCGCTCACGTCCGTCTCCAGCCGCATCAGCGCCTTCAGCAGGGTGATGCCGGTGATGGCCATGAGCGAGGCGAACAGCTTCAGCTTGAGGCCCGAGAAGGAAATCCGCGTCATCCAGGCGGGCGAGGCCGGGGTATCGGCGCGGTCGATCTTCTCGACGAAATTCTCGTAGCCCGAGGCGATTACCACCACCAGCAGCCCACCCACCAAGGCAAGGTCGATGAGGGTGAGGATGCCCATGATGACGTGCGTCTCGTTCATCCCCGGCAGGGCGATGGCGAAGCGCACCAGTTCCATCAGGAACGCGACGACGAGCAGCGCGAGGCCCACCGCGAGGCCGGCGAACAGCGGCACCATGGCCCAGCGGCTGAGCGTCACCAGCCGCACGATCGCCTTGCGCATCGCCGATCCCCTCAGAAGCTGCCCAGGACGGTGCCGAGGCCGATCACTGCGGCGAGCGCGATGAGCGCGCCCACCACGGCGGCCATCACGATGTCGAGGTAGCCCTCCTTGTGGGTCACGCCGCACACGGACAGCAGCGTCACCACCGCGCCATTGTGGGGCAGGCTGTCCAGCGTACCCGAGCCGATGACGGCGACACGGTGCATGAGGGAGGGGTCCATGCCGATCTGGGCGGCGATCTTCATGTAGGTCGGCCCCAGAGCGTCGAGGGCGATGGTGAGGCCGCCGGAGGCCGAGCCGGTGAGCGCAGCGAGGATGTTGGTGGCGACCGCCAGCGACACCAGCGGCCCGCCGCCGATGCCCAGCACCCAGTTGCGCACGTCCGCGAAGGCGGGCAGCGCCGCGACGATGGCGCCGAAGCCGACGAGGCTCGCCACCGCAAGGATGGGCAGCACCGAGGCGTTGGCGCCCGCCGTCATGGTGGCGCGCAGCTCGGGCACGCTGCGGAAGTTGATGATGATGCAGGTGACGATGGCCGCCGCCAGCGCCACGATCACCGACCACACGCCACCCACCGCCGAGAGCGTGACGCCGCCCCAGCGGGGATCGGCGAGGAAGCTCACATCCATGCGCGGCAGCACCACGAAGGACATCAGGAGGTTGACCACGATCACCACCACGATGGGCAGCGCCGCCAGCAGGATCGGCGGCGTGCGAGGGGATTCATCGCTGGAATGGATCTCGGAGGGGTCGAACGGGCCGGCGGTGGACGCGCGCTCGCGCACGATGGGATCGTCCGCCGCGAGGTCCGCGCTCTCGTCCGGCGCGGCGATGAGCGAGCCGAAGCCCTCGCCGGCGGCGCGGGCGGCGTTCTCCCGCCGCTTCAGCCACCACATGCCGAAGCCCAGCATGATGAGCGAGGCGATGATGCCGAGCCCCGGCGCCGCGAAGGGC
>JAEWBL010000374.1 GCA_023391175.1 Pseudomonadota bacterium | reverse complement strand
GATGAAGCTCGCCCCGCCGGTGATCACATACATGGGTATCGCATCCTAAATTCGGCCGGCCATGGCGTCTCGGCACGCGTCGTTGAGATCCTCGGCGGCGCGGCTCACCTCGAACGAGGACAGGAATATCGCGCGCGCCCGTTCACCGATCACCTGACGTTCGTCGGGGCTGAGAGCGGCAAAGCGGCGCAGCAGGCGGACAACGCCCGGCTGGTCGTCCTCGTCCGCAAAGCCGCCGCCGGCCGCCACCTCACGCCAGATGTTGACCTTGTTGGTGATGAAGACCGGCTTGGCGCAAGCCATCGCCTCGGCCACCACTATCCCGAAGTTCTCCTGATGCGAAGGCAGAACGAAGGCTTCGCACCCGTGGAAGCCGCCCCACTTGGCATCGCCCCGCAGCATGCCCGGCCAGTGGATGCGGTCGGCGATGCCGCGCCGCTCCGCCTGAGCCTTCAGCTCGGCAAAATAATCGTCCGCGACCGGGCCAGCCATGACCAGGTCGACATCCACACCGTCGCGCACGATTTCGGCGAAGGCATCGATGAGGAGATCGCAGCCCTTCTTGGGATGGATGCGGCTGAGATAGAGCAGATAGGGGCGCCGAAGGTTGGGCACCAGCGCGCGAAACGCCTCGGTCTGCCCTGGGCGCAGCGGGCCGGGATCGGAGGTGCCGTAGGCCACCACCCGCTCCTTCGCCCGATAGGGCGTGAAGGACTGACGGGCGAGAATGCGCTCCTCCTCGCTGGTGAAGAGCACGGCCCGCGCATTGTTGACGAGCGGCCCTTCGTTGAACCACCAGAGCGCCTGCTTCATCGCGCCCTTCAGGGGGAAGTTCCGCTTGAACCAGGGGTCCAGCATGCCGTGGCTCATCACGAGATAGGGCACGCCCCCGCCCACGAGCGCGGCGCGAGCCCCCATGGTCGAGAAGTTCCAGAGACCGTGGACCGTCACAACGTCATAGTCGCGTGCATGCGCCTTCAGCCAGGGAATGAAGGCCGGGCAATAGCCGTAGCGATGCCAGGGACGTTTCGCACCACTGGCGTCCATCGGCTCGCCGCACGCGAAGACCTTGAGCGGAAAGTCCTTCACCCAGGGCGCATCCGGCGGATCGAGGCACACCACGTGCTCCTCGACGCCCGCGGATGCGTGGAACGGCGCCTGCTGACGGATGCCCTCGATGGGGCCGCCGTGACGTGGGTCCACGCCGGCGATGACCCTTAGGCGCAACCGCATTGCAACCCCGAAGACTGAAACATGAAATGAATTCCCCTGCACTTTGGCGCGCCAAAGAGGATATCAGGCATCGCAAAGTAGATTTGCGACACTATACGTTCAACCGGCCCCATTGTGGAGCTTGTGGCAACGTCGCAGGCCGCTGTCCCCCCGAGCCAGCTCATCGCCCGAACACCAGCACGACCACGGACATGCCGCCATGGAGCAGCAGCAGCGCCGCCGCGATGCCGGTGGCTCCCGCGGACATCGCCCAGCCATAGGCGAGTACCGCGCACACGGCGGTCAGCCCCACGAACAGATAGGACAGGCGCACGTGCCGGTTGATGGCCGCGATGGGTGTGAACAGGCATCCCCACCACATCTCCGCCGCTACCGCAGCGTTGAGCAGGGCAAAGAAGGGATAGACCACCGCCACGTGGCCATGTGTCCACAATTCCATCACGTAGGGACCGAGCGCCCACAGGCCCAGGCAATAGGCGAGGATGCCCGCGATGCCGATCAGCACATGGATGCGCTTCAGCCTCGCGAAGGCGCTGGTGTTGCCCTGCCCATGCAACCGCGAATATTCGGGCGCAAAGGAGTAATTGACGAGATTGGCGGCGGACGTCCCCATGCGCGCCAGGGTCCGGGAAGTGGAGAATAGCACGGTTTCCTGCGCGGTCGCGACCGCGCCCAAAAGCACGATGGGCCCCTGGATCGCCAGAGCCTGCGCAAGCCCGAGCAGCATGTAACTGAAAGAGGGATTGGCCATGCGGCGGATCTCGGCGAGACGGGCGGCCTTGAGCCCGAGCGGAATGTCCGGTGCCGTGCTTCGCAGCCAGATCCACAGGGCGAGCGTGCAGGCGGTTCGCATCACCAGCACGGCAAGCGCCGCCAGCTCGACCCGCGTGGTGAGGAGGGCAACGGCCACCGTGGCGACGCCCTCCAGCAGGCGCGAGGTAGCGCCCCACATCACCTCGGCCGCCGGCCGGCCGGCGGCACGCACCCCGGCGCACAGGAGCAGCAGGAACTGGTTCACCACCACGCCGCCCACAAGGAAAAGAATGGTGAGCTTGGCAGCGGTCTCGGTCAGCGGACCAAGAGCGAACGCCTGCGTCAGCGTGACGGCCTCAATGCCGAGGCCACAGGCGGCGAGGATAACCGCCGCAGTCACCAGCAGCAGGGCGAAAACGCTGTGATAGACCCGCAAGACACCGGCGTGATCGGATGACGCGGCGTGCATCACCATGCTGTTCTTCGCCACCAGGGTGAAGCCGAAGTCGCTCAGTGTGAGATAGCTCGGCACCGCATAAAGCACGAGCCACCCGCCGTAGCGGTCCGCTCCCCAGGCGGAGAGCAGGAACGGCACCTGCAGCAATTGCACCGCGACGATGCCGATCTGGTTGTAGATCTGCGCGGAGAAGGTGAAGCCCACCCTGCGGAAGGCGAGAAGGCGACTCATGTCAGCATTCACCTTCGCAGCCGGTCGGCGGTTGCAGGATGATCGTCCCGGTCACGGCGCGCGATCCTTCCGTCAGCCGAGCAGTTCGGAAACCGCGGACACGACCTGCTCCACGGCAATTGCGCGGACGCCGCGCATGTCATGCAATGTGCGGTTATCCCCCACATATGGATGCCACTTTCGCGGTCGATTGAAGTCTCCGAACAGGCCCACGCACGGCACACGCACCGCCGAGGCGAGGTGCAGCGGGCCGGAATCATGCCCGATGAAAACCCGCGCGCCCTGGATGGCGGCCGCCGATTCCCGCGGCGAGAGCGTGCCGCATTGGTCGGACACCGGACCGGGCCATGCGTCACGCACCGCCGTCACCCGCTCGGCATCCTCGCGCGCGCCGACCACGAGCAGGCCATGGTCCGGCCGGCTCCTGCCGATCGCTGCCAGAAGGGCGCGCCAGTTCTCGATGCCCCAGTCCTTCTGCGCGGCCTTGCCGCCCATGTTGATGGCGATGACCGGAGCGCCGCCGAGCCCGGCCAGGGCCTGACGGCCGGCCGCAATCTCACTGGCGTCGAGCGAGAGATCCCAATTGGCCTGATCGTGCAGGTCGATGGGGCCGAGGCAGCTGAGCGCACGCGCCAGACGCTCGCATTCCGGCTCCTCCTCGCCCGAGCCGGGCGCGATGCGGCAAGTGTCGAGATCCCGCGTCCACGGCACGCCCAGCAGGTTGCTGAAGCCGCAAAGCTTGAAATAGGCGACGTCCCGATACACCCCGGCAAGACCGCGCGAGGGCATCAGATAGACCATGGTGTCCGTTTCAAGCCCAGTCAGCCGGCGCCGCAGATCCCACAGCGCGGCGGGGCTGCGCGTGCCGACAGGATAGGAGATCGCCCCGTGAACCAGCGACGTGCCGAGCACCGTGATCAACGGCGCCGCCTTTGAAGAGATGGGGATATTGGTGAGCACGATGCGTTCGTGATCCGGATAAAGTTCCGCGATGCGCCGGAAGAACGGCACGGCGATGATGGTGTCGCCCAGGCTGCCCAGGCGATAGATGAGAAGACGTTTCATCTGAAAAGGGTCCAGGGCGGGGCAGAGCGCGTCCAAAGGCAGCGGCCAAAAGGCCCCAGGGCGCAAGGGACGCAGCGTGGTCGGGACGCAGGGTGGACGGGACGGCGGCGCAGCACCTTTCTCAGACGGCCGGGGCTGTCGTGTTGGCGCCTGTGCCCTCTGTCATGCGGCGGATGGTGTTCGTGGTGCTGCGCCCGGGCACCAGCTCGAAGCGCAGCACCTGTCCGCCGCGCGCCAGCACGGTGTCGGCGCCCACGATTTCGGAGACCTGATAATCCGCGCCCTTCACCAGCACGTCGGGCTGGAGCTGCTCGATCAGCTCCTTCGGGGTGTCCTCGTCGAACACCACCACCAGATCGACCGCCCCGAGCGCCGCGATCACCTGCGCGCGGTCGGCCTCGTTATTCACCGGACGCGTCGGCCCCTTGAGGCGCTTGACCGAGGAATCGGCATTCACCGCCACCACGAGGCGATCGCAATGCGCCCGCGAGAATTCGAGGATGCCCACATGGCCCACATGCAGCACATCGAAGCAGCCGTTGGTGAAGCCAACCGCGAGCCCATGGCGCTGCCAGGCCGCGACCTGCGCGGCGGCATCCGTGCGGGAGACCACCTTTGCCGTGGAGGGCGGCCCCTCGGGCGGGCTTTGCCGGTCGAGCTCGCCGACCAGCTCGGCGCGCGAAACCGTGGCGGTGCCGCGCTTGCCCACCACGACGCCCGCCGCCGCATTGGCGATGAAGGCCGCCTCCTCGAGCGCGCCGCCGGCACCGATGACCAGGGACAGGGCCGCGATCACCGTATCGCCGGCGCCGACCACGTCGGCCACTTCGCGCGCCGCCGTCGGGATATGCACCGGTTCTCCCGCCCTCTGGACGAGGGTCATGCCCTTCTCCGAGCGCGTGACGAGCACGGCGCCGATGTTGGTATCTGCCAGCACCTTGCGGCCAGCGGCGACGGCTGAGGCATCATCGTCGCCCTGGATGCCGGTGGCCATCCAGACTTCGTGCAGGTTCGGCGTGACCAGCGTCGCGCCATCGTAGCGCGAGAGGTTCGACGTCTTCGGATCGACGATGATGGGCGCGCCCCGACGGGTGGCGAGCTCCACGGCGCGCCGGATCACGCGGGGGGTCAGAACCCCCTTCGCATAGTCCGACAGGACAAGCACGTCGTGCTCCGGCAGCGCGGCCACCACCTGCTCGATGATCGCGTCCTCGATCTCCTCCGCGACCGGTGAGCTGTCCTCGCTGTCCGAACGCAGCATGTGCTGGCCCTGGGCAACGAAGCGCACCTTTTCCGTCGTGGGGCGGGACGGCGCGGCCAGGAACATGGACACGACGCCAGGGGTTTCATCGACGATGCGCCGCAGCTCGGCCCCGCCCGCATCCGCGCCCGTGACGCCGATGAGGGTGCACTGCCCACCGAGGGAGGCGATGTTGCGCGCCACGTTGGCGGAGCCGCCGGCAATGGTGGTCGAGCCGGTCACGGAGAGGACCGGGACCGGGCTTTCCGGCGAGATGCGTCGGGCCGATCCCGTCACGAAGCGGTCGAGCATCACATCGCCGAGGCACAGGACACGCACGCGCGGGAAAGAATCAATAATGGACATCTCGCCCCCTCGAAGTGACCAGACCGCTCGGCTGGCAACAACCTGTTCCCAATGTGGGCCCTGTGCCCTTGCGACGTACCATCTGCGACACGAGGGAATCCCCTCAACGCCAGGCGGGGCCGGCCGGCGATGCCAGCCGCAGGTCGCCCCACCTGAGGGTTTTCACGCTCGCGCCCATCCCGGTGGACACCAAGGCCCGCTCCGAAGCCTGGGCGGCCTCGATATCCGCCACCGCGATGTTTTCGTCTATCGGACCTAGCGTCACGCTCGCGGTCAGGAGGGTTGACCCCAACCGCTCGGGTGAGATGTGGCCGTTGAGCGGAATCACCAATTCCGCCGCCGCCAGCCCCGCCTCGGTCCGTACGGTCCAGCGACCCGACATGTCCACGCCGTCGAACACGCAGGGGCCGCCGCGCACCACCGCCTTCCAGTTCTGGCACGCGAGGACGAAGACGCCGGCATCGAGCTGCTCGGCGTGGGCCCCCGCACCTTCGACGGACAGGCGAAAAACGAGGCACTGTCCGGAATAGCCGGACCGCGAGCGGTCGGCGGACACGTGCCTGTCACCACTGTTGATGACGGGATAGGAGGCGACGAGAACGCTGCGTTCCTTCTGCTGCGCCCGCATGCCGAAGGACGCGAAATCGTACCCGTCCTTCATAACCCGCGCGCGAAAGACAGCCGGCTTGGGCAAGGCCTTCCAGTAGCCGATCACGGGATGAGCCTGAATCCAGCAATTGGCGATCGACGCACTCCCGAGACAGACGTCAGGCTCGAGCCAGGTGGACGTCCAGACCTCTTCTCCTGTCTCGGCATAGCGACGCACGCGCTCGACGACGGCGCGCGGCATCGGCGCATCCGGCGTGAACAGGACGCGCAGATTTTCCGGACATGGAAGCATGCCCTTCCGCAACGGCAGAAGCGGCAAGTCCCGATCGGGCACATCGTGGCCGAGGCGCACAGCGAGGGAGCCCCACAAGTTCGGAACCAGCAATTCCGTGTAGGCGCGGCTGTGCGGCCCGGCCCATTGGCCTGTCGCCGGGTGAAAATGAGTTGCGGCCACCTGCCAGGCCTGCTGCCAGATCGACCGCATTCCTTCCATGAGGCGTTCGTCGGGCTGATAATAAAGGAACGCCTCGGTCTCGACCAAAACGGCATTCGTATAGGTCGGGCTGTTGTACTCGACGAAACCGCCCTGGGCGCGCGTGTACTTGATGAACCGGTCCAGCAGGTTCGCGCCGTATTCGGAGAGATCGGGCCTGCGGAGCAGACGGCCAGCCATGGCCGTCAGCCGGATGCTCATGATCACCACGTTGGTGGCATCGAGGCTGACATTTCTGCGCACGACACAGGCGCAAGCGTGGCTGATCGCCTGGCCAGCCTTATCCTGCGCCGTCGAAGTCAGCAGGTCCTTATAGGACCAGAGCAGTTCGGCGAGACGCGCGCCGATGAAGCACGCCCAGTTCAGATCGGGCGGCCGCATTTCGGCCAGCGGCTCCTCAACGTACCAGGACCAGGTTCCGTAGGTCGGGCTCGACGGATCGACATCCTGCAAGTCCGCCAGTCTCGTCACGATCTTGGAGACCCGATCGGCCGCCGCAGCCCCGCCCTGATCCGCGATCGCGACCGCATAGTCCGCGCTGCGCCGCGTGTCATGGACCACCATCTTCGACGTGGTCCGCGTGGCGTAGCCGGGACCCCCGCCGGGGCCCACCAGCAGCC
Organism: Pseudomonadota bacterium; assembly: GCA_023391175.1. Classification (GTDB taxonomy): domain Bacteria; phylum Pseudomonadota; class Alphaproteobacteria; order Rhizobiales; family Xanthobacteraceae; genus Xanthobacter. The sequence goes on along the minus strand of JAEWBL010000374.1, from coordinate 668 downwards.
CTGCGGCCTCATCCCATCGCGCGGGGAGCACGCGTACATCCGCGGAAAATTCCTCTGCCGCGCCTGCCGCCTCGACCGAGCCCGGGCCCGCGAGCAGAAGCGCCCCCAACACCGGCAACAGGGTGCGACGCGTAAGCCCCGCACCGCTGTCGAGGCCGCCGGCGCCAGGATGTTCGCTCGGCTGCATTATTCGGCCCTTCCCGCCATCGCCGGAGGCGCGCCTCGCGCAGGGGCGATCTGTTTGACGATGAACAGGAACACCAGAATGATCGGCAATTGCCGCAAGAAGAAGATCACGATCTGCGACATCTCCTTCTCGGCCAGGAAGAGCGTCGCGGACGTGATAAAAATTCCGAGGGCGTTGTCGCGCAGCGGGCCCGTCAATCCGTTCAGGATGGAAAAGGCGAGAAAGATCACGAGCCCCGGAAACAGTATCACCGCGGGATAGCCACCCAGGGCGAACGCACTCGCGGTCAACCCGATGACGGGCCGCCCGACGACGCCCGGATCTCGGATCCGATAATGCCAGGCGATGAAGTCGGCGCTGGAGCCGGCCGACTTCGCCACCAGAAATGACGGCAGCACCGAAGACGCGACATCGGCTAAGCTCTCAAAGCCTAGAATACCGTAGGTCGACGTTCGCGAAACAACCTGATCCACCGGCTGGA
>JAEWBL010000367.1 GCA_023391175.1 Pseudomonadota bacterium | reverse complement strand
GCTCAGCAGGTCGCGCGTCAACAGGCTGATGCCGTCCTGCAGAACGTCTTCCGTGCAACCCAAGGCGTCCTCGAACAACTTCAGCTTTTCGAACAGGCGAGTCAGGATGCGGTCGTCAATCGTGTCTTGGTACACCAGGTTGGCGATCGAGATGGCCTGTGCTTGCTGGCCGATGCGGTCGATGCGACCTATGCGCTGCTCCACCCGCATCGGGTTCCAGGGCAGATCGTAGTTGACCAGGAAACGCATGAACTGCAAGTCCACGCCTTCTGCCGCCACTTCCGATGCCAGCAGCACCGTATAGCTATCGGACTGCTGGAACTCGTTGATGCGGGCTTGCTTGTCGTCGCCACCCATCACGACAAGCGCTGGAATGCCTACCGACTCCAGCCGTTCCTTCAGGTAACCGAGCGTGTCCCGGAAGTAGCTGAAGACGATGACCTTCTCACGGGGGTAGTCGCGGGCATACTCCTTCAGCAGCGCCTCTAGCTTTTCGTACTTGGAATCTTGGGCGCGCAACGCGTTCAGATCGACATGGCCTGCCAGTGCACGGGCGACATATCCGGAGACCGAGGTCAGGTCATCGAGGGCAATGTCCTCGCCGAAGGCGTCGTAGGCGAAGGCTTCGGATTCTTCCTCGCTCCATTCACCGGTACGCCCCAGCCAGCGCGATGCCGCCGCGAACATGCAGCTGGACATCTGCCGCTGTGGGGTGGCAAGAAGAAAACCCTGCACCCCGCCGTTGCGCAAGCCATAGGAGATGACCGCCTCGGTCACGCGCTGGTAGAAGTCCTGCTCGACCGCGGTCATCGGGACCGGGAAGTTCTGCACCTTGCGCTCCACCCGGTTCTCGAGCACTTCGCGCTTGCGGGAGCGGACGATCACCTGGCCGAGCAGGTTGACGCGTTCCAGGCGATGGCTCATCTCCACGCGCTCTTCCGGTGCCAGCACCTCGGCATCGTCGCGCTCGTCGAGGCTCTGCTTGAACAGCTTCAGGCTTTCGCTGTTGCGGAACAACCAGTGCAGTTCGGCCTCGTCCAGCGCCTCTCGCACCATGCCGATGCTGGCCTCCGGTCGCTTGAGCTGGTTGGCTAGGCGCACCAGCGGCCGATTGGCGCCGAGCACGTTCTCGAACTCGCCCTCGAAGCGGAACTGGTCCGGGTCCACGAGCGAGACCAGGTTGAACAGGTCGGTGCTGCGATTGTTGACCGGCGTAGCCGAGAGCAGGACGAAGTACTCGGCCACCGGACGCAGCAACTGGCCGAGAAAGGCCGACGAAGTCTGATGGTTTCGCAGGTAGTGCGCTTCGTCGATCACCACCAAGTCGAACAGGATCTGGCCCTGGGCATCATTGAGGTAGCGCGCCAGTCGCACGACGGCCAGCTTCGTGTTCGCATCCTCGTCGGTGGCGTCGGTCGGCGGCCGGATGCCCTGCAGGCTGCAGATGATGGCCGGCACCTTGGGCGCTGCCTCGCCCTGCTGCAGGTGCTGCAGCAGCTCCTTGGCATTCATCACTTGTGCGGTGGTGCCGAAGCGCCGATACAGCTCCTGTTTCCATTTGTCAGTCAGCACAGCGGGGCAGACCACCAGCAGGCGGGTGGCATGGGTGCGGAAGCGCAGCTCGGTCCAGATCAGCCCGGCCTCGATGGTTTTTCCCAAGCCGACTTCGTCGGCGATCAGCACGCCCTTGGACGGCGAATCCAGCAGTGCAAGCAGCGGCTTGAACTGATGCGGCATGAACTGAGTATCGGTGGTGTCCAGGCTGTAGATCATTTCCGACAGCTGGCCGGCCAGCTGCACGGAGGTCAGGCGCTTGCGCAGATGCGAGGCGCTGGCGAACTGGCCTGCCAGCACCTGTTCGCGATCGTCGAGTTCGGTGTCGGCCGGCTCCAAGTCCTCGGCCATTTCGAATTGAGGCTGCTGACCCGGGAAACGGATCTGCACCATCATTCCGTCGCCGTCGTCTCGGGTGCGCCCAGTTGACTCGCCGACTAGACCGGAGTCATGCCGCGAGCGGACGCGTGTTCCGGGCCGCGAAAGGCTTCGCTCGAATTCGAGCTCGGGCATAGGTTGTCTCCAATGGATGGCTGCTAGTGCGAATTCTTGGGGAGACACATGCCCCGCAAACACCCCCCAAGACCCTTTTCCGATTCCTATGATGCGTTACCCACTCCGCAATCCGCGAGACAACTGGACGCCCCGAATGTCGTGTTCGTCGACCGCCGCCGCGTCAGTCGCTCTGCTTCTGTTTCTGCCACCACCCCTGACCGTCTTCCTGGCCGGCAGCGGTAGGCGTCGGCGTGGCTTGGGGTTGAGCGGCCGCAGGGACGGCTGGCGTTGCCGCGGGGGGCGCAGCCGCAGCGGTGGTTTCAGGCGGGGTTACGCCAGGTGCTGGCCTCTTTCGCACGACGACCTCACCCTTGTTGAGGACCTGTAGCTTGGCTTCGCCGATCTGCAGGAAACCGAGCAACTGGATGGCAGCAGGGCTCTGTTCGGCCAACGGCACCCCACCGATATGGGTGATGACGTCTCCAGGTCGAAGTCCCGCTTGCTCGGCGGGTGCCCCGGGCACCAACGTCTGGATGACCGCGCCGACCTTGCGGGTCTTTCGAGTGGGCTTCTCGTAAGCCTGGATTCCGAGCGCGTTGTGGTCGCCGGGAACCATCCGC
>JAEWBL010000350.1 GCA_023391175.1 Pseudomonadota bacterium | reverse complement strand
CGGTGAAGCCGAGGGAGACGTGGACGCCGTGCCGGCGCGCCGCCATGCGGATGGTGCGGATGGCGCCGTCCGAGAGCTTCTGCGCCTGCGCCACCAGCGCGCGGAAGAAGCCGTGATTGTAGATGGGCGCCTGCAGCGCCGCCCACACCGGAAAGCCGGGCAGGAAGGATTCCGGGAACACCACCAGCGATGCACCGTTGGCGGCGGCCTCGGCGATGAGGTCGCAGGCCTTCTCGGCGGTCTTGTCCGCATCCAGGAAGACGGACGAGGCGTGGCAGGCGGCGGCCTTGAAGCGGGGATATTGGACGGTCATCGGGCTCTTCTGCCAACGGGACGGTGGGGTTCGCCGGCTCATGATGGCGAGGGCGAGCGTGCGCGGAAGGGCGCAAATGTGCAGGGGGGCTTGCGGATATTCCTATGGGGCAGGTGCAAGTGGGCTAACCGGGCCAGCGACGGGGCCGCTCTGCCTCGACAGGGCGCAATTGCCCGGCTTCGCGCCGCCTGTAGATGAGGCGCAGTGCGCAAATGGTGGCCTTCGGGCCGATCGCCGCCCGCTTTGCGCACCGCGCCTTGCACGATTTCCGATGGCGCGGCGACGTTCGGGAGCGGCCAAATTCCCCGGCGCGGCCAAGCGCCCCGCCTTCGCCCATTGCCTTGCGGGACGCGGCGAAGAATGATCCTCGCGAAAAATGCGTGCGTCGCCGGCCCGGGCTGTAACGTTCGGGCGGGCGCGTGCGAACTGACCTTCGGGAACGTGTAGATGGACGACCGCGAACTGCGGTGGGCGCAATTGATGCGGAGCGCGCTTGCCGGCGAGGGCGCGGCCTATGAGCAATTGCTGCGCGAGCTGGCGCCGGCGCTGCGCACTGTGGTCCAGCGCCGCCTCGTCCGCCTCGGCGCGCCCACGGCGGAGACGGAGGACGTGGTGCAGGAGACGCTGCTGGCGGTGCATCTGAAGCGCCACACCTGGCGCAAGGAGGATCCGCTCGGTCCCTGGCTCTGGACCATCGCCCGCAACAAGATGGTGGACCACCTGCGCCGGCGCGGGCGTCGGGTGGAGGTGCCGGTGGAGGACTTCGCCGAGTTCCTTCCGGCGCCTGAAGAACGGCCGGATACCGGGGCCGCGGACGTGGAGCGCCACCTCGCTTTGCTGCCGCAGAAGCAGCAGGCGGTGCTGCGCTCGGTGGCGGTGGAGGGCGCCTCCGTCGCCGAGACGGCGGAGCGGATGCGGATGACGCCGGGCGCGGTGCGGGTGGCGCTGCACCGGGCCTTTGCGAGCCTGTCGGCCCGCCTGCGGGAGGAGTGAAGGACAAACGTGAAGACGGATGACCTCATACGCGCGCTCGCCGCCGATGCGCGGCCGGTGCGCAGCCTTTGGAGCACGCTGGCGCTCGCGCTCGTCCTGGGCGTGGTGGCGTCGGCGTGCGTGTTCGCGTGGCTGCTGGCGCCGCGCCCGCACCTGCTGGCCCTCATGACGGACTGGCGCCTCGTCTTCAAGTTCGCCATGACCCTGTCGCTCGCCGCGTCGGCCGTGCTGCTGGGGATGCGCCTGTCGCAGCCCGGCGCGCCGGTGGCGCGGGCCGCACGGGCGCTGTGGGTGCCGGCCCTGGTGCTCTCGGCCGGTGTTGCGGCCGAACTTTTATTGACGCCCGCGAGCCAGTGGCGGCCCGAACTGGTCGGCCGCTACGCCATCTATTGCACGACCCTCATCCCGATGATCGCCGCCCCGGCGCTGGGCGCGCTCCTCCTCGCCCTGCGGCACGGCGCGCCGACCCGCCCGACGCTCGCCGGCGCTGCCGCGGGCCTCGCCGCGGGGGGCATCGGCGCTGCCCTCTACGCGCTGCATTGCGTGGATGATTCCCCGCTGTTCGTCCTCGCCTGGTACAGCATCGCGGTGGCGGTGGTGACGGCGGTGGGCGCGCTGGTGGGGCGCCGGCTGCTGCGCTGGTAAGGCGGGGCAGCTGAACTGGCCGCCCGGCACTGTTGCCCTTTGGTCGCTTGCGGGCGCCGACTTCTGCCTGCCCTAGGGTCACGGCCTAGACCAGGCCACCGCGCTTCGCTACCCCTAATTGCAACTCTGGTCAGGGAGAGTTGCGGTCATGGCGGCAAAAGCGAAAACCGGCTTCAGCGGGCTCGATAAGAGCAAGACGCTGGCCGAGAACACGGCGAATGCGGGTCCGGTGGTGCTGGATGCGAATGTAACGTTTATTTCTCCATCGCCCGATATTCTAGATCGAGCTTACTTTCTAATCGATATTGCGAAATATAATGAGCATGACCATTTTTATCTTAAAGATGGTGGAGGGATAAAGGTCGTCGATGGGCAGGATTTTGATTATGTTTATTACAATGACGTTCTAATTGGGACGGCTACTTCAGGCGAGCCATATTTGTCGGTCACTCTCGCGCCAGGCATAACAGAAGAAGCTATGACCGCCATGGCGAGAGCGGTGACATATTACTATGATGGAGACACGCCCTCAGCAATCGGCCGCGTCGTCACTTATAGAATTTTAAACTCGTCCGGCGGGGATACCTCCGCCACCATGCAGCTGAAGCTGAAGCCCGAGAACGACGCGCCCGTCTTCTCCGGCCTCGATGGTCAGTCGGTCCATGACGCATCACACGCCACAGCGGGCGTCGTCATCGACGCCGACGTCCATGTGGCCAATCCCGATTTGACAGGCTTCAGAGGCGGCAAGCTCGCGGTCCATCTCGCCGGCGCGACGGCGACCGACCAGCTTTATCTGTCGGACGGGCATTTCAGCATCACCGGCAAGAAGCTCTATCTCGACGGCAAGCAGGTCGGCACGGTCTCGGCC
>JAEWBL010000289.1 GCA_023391175.1 Pseudomonadota bacterium | reverse complement strand
AACCGTCATCCCCCGGCTTGTCCGGGGGATCCACTTTTGGGCCAAGCTGGCGCCCCATTATGTCGCGCCGGACGAGCGGCAAAGTGGATGCCCCGGACAAGCCGGGGCATGACGGCGCAAGAGATTGCAAAGGCCTATGAGAAGAGGGTCTCTAACAGCCTCTAGAGTGTCCCCGGTCCGGGCGTTGCGTGCCGGTGCGGGGGCGGGCATGAGGGCGGTTCTCGTCGGGATGTTCTGCGTGGCCATCGCGGTGGGCGCTTGCGGCATTGCGCGGGCGGCCGAGGCGCCGCCTTCCCCGGCCGCCGCATCTCCGACGCCTGCCCCACCCGCTCCGGCCGAGGCTGCCGCGCCCGCGGCGACAGCACCCGCCGCAAATCCCTATGCCGGCCTGCCCAAGGTGGTGGCCAAGGCGGTGAAGGAACTGGAGGCAGCCTGCCGGGCGGAAGGCGGCACGCCGGGCTGGAAGCCCAAAACCGTCTTCGAGGTGGTCAACGTCTCGCCGGATGGCCGGCCGGACTATCTCATCGACACCCACGCCATGGAATGCGAGGGCGGCATCACGCCCTGGATCGGCTCCGACGGCTTCCGCCACATCCTCTTCGTTTCCACCGGCCAGGGCCGCTGGACGCGGGCCTTCGACCGGGGCGCGCGGGGCTTCGAGATCACCGAGCCGAAGGACGGGACGCGTCCGAAGATCGTCGTCTTCTCCCACTCGGCCTATTGCACGCGGCCGAACCCGGAGCGCTTCATGCGCTGCACCCAGGTCTACGAATGGCGGCGGGGCAGGCTGCGCAAGATTTCGGAAGTGTGGTTCGAGGGCTGAGGCGCCAGCTTTTGCTTGCAACGGCGCAATGGCGCCTTGCGCGGGCCATGTCCATATTTGGGACAACGCCCAGCCGGGCAGGGCTCAAGACCTCCCGGCGCCAAGGAGCCTCACCATGACCACCGCCGTCCCCGCCGGCTCGATCGGCCCGCAGTCCATCCCCACCACCGACCTGTCCGCCCGGATCGCGCCGCACGACCTCGTGCTGGGCGCCGTCAGCCTCGCCAGCCCCGACCCGCACCGGCTCGTGGCCTTCTATCGCGACCTCCTCGGCCTCGATGTTCTCGCCGAGGGTGAAACGACCGTGCTCGGCGCAGGCGGCAAGCCGCTGGTGGAAATCCTCGCCCGCCCCGCAGCTCCGGCGGCCCCGCGCCGCGCGCCCGGCCTGTTCCACATGGCCATCCGCGTGCCGGACCGGGCGAGCCTCGCCACGGGGCTCCTCGCGCTGCACGGCGCGGGCCTGCGCCTCGGCGCCTCCGATCATCTGGTGAGCGAGGCGCTCTATGTGGACGATCCGGACGGCAACGGCGTCGAGATCTATCGCGATTTGCCGCGCGCGGAATGGCCCGTCCAGCCGGACGGCTCCATCGCCATGCAGACCCTGCCCCTCGATCTCCAGGCCCTCGCCCGCGAGGCGAAGGCGGCGGGCGGCCCGGCTCCCGCGGCGACCGACATGGGCCACGTCCACCTCAAGGTGAATGACCTCGAGGCGGCCAAGCGCTTCTGGGTGGATACGGTGGGCCTCACCATCATGGCCCGCTACCCCGGCGCGCTGTTCGTGAGCGCCGACGGCTATCACCACCATGTGGGGCTGAACGTCTGGCAGTCCGGCGGCGCGCCGGTGCCGGCGGCGGGCACGGTGGGGCTGGACCATTTCACCGTGACGCTGGCGGCCGACGCTTTCGCCGCCCTTGCCGCCCGCCTCTCCGCAGCCGGGGTGGCGACGCAGGCGTCCGATGACGGCGCGCTGCGGGTCAGCGATCCCTCCGGCAATGCCGTGGTGTTCCGCGCCGCAGCGTGACGCCCGCGCCGGCCTTCGCTACCCTCGGCAGGCATCGAATCGCACATCCGCGCCGGTGCGGGCCGGGGGGCCGAAGCCATGATGTCGCTGCCGTTCTTCGGCGTGTTCCTCGCCCTCGCGGCGACGCTCATGGGCCAGCGCATGGCCGCGCTCGCGCTATGGGTGCTCTCGGTGGCGACGATGCTGGTGCTGTTCCGCCTGCATGTCACCGATCCGCTCAACATCGCGCTGTGAGGGGCGTCATGGACACCGGCCTCACCCTCGCGGACCGCTTCCGGGTTCTGAACGCGCTCGGCCTTCTCGCCGTGTCGGCAGTGCTGATTGCCGCCTTCTTCGACCAGCTCGTGTTCAATGATCTGCCGTGCCCGCTCTGCCTGTTGCAGCGCGCCGGCTTCGTCTGCGTCGCCGCCGGGCTCGCGCTGAACGTGAAGTTCGGTCCGCGGCCCTCGCACTACGCCATCATGATCCTGTCGGCGCTCGCCGGCGGCGCGGTCTCCACCCGGCAGACGCTGCTGCACATCATCCCCGGCGAGGGCGCCTATGGCGATGCCTTCTTCGGCCTGCACTTCTATGCGTGGGCGCTGGTGCTGTTCGGCGTCTGCGTCCTCGGCTCCGCCGTCCTCCTGCTGTTCGACGGGCAGTTCGAGCGGCAGTCGGCCGACGCGCGGCCCCATCGCCCGCTGCTCGGCACGGCGGCAATCGTGCTGGTGCTGCTGCTGGCACTGGCGAACGGCGTCTCCACCGTGCTGGAATGCGGCTCCGGCCTGTGCGCCGACAACCCGACCAGCTACCAGCTGATCCAGGACGGCACCCTCAACCGCCTCCTCGGGCGCTGAGGCCGAGGCCGAAACATCTCACGGCGACGCCTGCGTCATCACTTGTTGTGATGATTTGCGCTGTGAAATTCGATTTCCCTCGCGCCTTCCCACGGGTTAGAGGAGGGGGCCCGCAGGCCGTCGCAATAACAGGGGACGGACGGCACTCCCGGCCAACAGGTCATCACATGGCGCATCGCACAGGTGCGCCTCGGGAGAAGACATGTCCGCCACCCCGGTCCGCCCCAGCCGCTTTGCCCTCTATGACGCCCCTTACGTGCTCCTGACCCTGGTGGCCCTCCTGTGGGCCATCAACCTGGTGGTGGGGCGCTACATCGCCGGGCACATTCCGCCCATCACGCTCGCCATGGTGCGCTGGATGGGCGCGACGCTCATCCTGCTGCCGTTCGCCTGGAAGCAGAT
>JAEWBL010000275.1 GCA_023391175.1 Pseudomonadota bacterium | reverse complement strand
AGCCGCTTCAGACGCTCGCCGACGCGGGCAAGGCGGAGGGCCTCTGACATGCCCCAGCTCCTCCGCCCCGCTCCTCGCGATCTTCAATGGCCGCAGTCCGGCATATCCCCCGATGTGCTTCGCCGCATACCGCGCGACCCGGACGAAGCCCTTGCCATTTTGGGCGAACACCACGGCCCGCGGCTTCCCCGGCGCCTGCCGGTCGGCTTCGGCGATCCGCCTCGCGCCGAGGCGCGCCTCGCCCCCTTCTTCCTCTCCGGCGGGGTTCTCGCCGCGCTCTTCATCTTTCTCCTTCGGAGCCTCTAGCGCATGCGCCACGCCGCCGACATCTTCATGACCACTGCGTCGGGCCGGCGGTGGTACCTTCTCGATCCGCGCCCCGGCGATGTGCACTTCCGCGACATCGCCTCGCACCTCGCCAAGATCTGCCGTTTCACGGGCGCCACGGGGCCGTTCTACTCGGTCGCGCAACATTCGCTGTTCGTGGCGGCGCAACTGCCGCCCGGCATGCGCGCCTACGGCCTCCTGCATGATGCACACGAGGCCTATCTCGCGGATCTCTCCTCGCCCTTCAAATGGGCGCTGCGCGCGCTCGGCGGGGGCATCGCCCTCGACGCCATGGTGGCTAGGGCCGATGCGGCCATCCATGAGGCGGCAGGCCTGCAATGGCCCCCGCCGCCCGAAGTCGCCGAGGCCGTGCACCAGGCCGACCAACGGGCCTTCGCTACCGAGTGGCGCGACGTGGGGCCGAGCCCGAACGAACCCGCCCCCGTGCCCTGCCGCCCCATCGGCACGCGCATCCGCCCGCAGCCGTGGCCGAAGGCCGAGGAAGCCTTTGTCGAAGGCCTGCGCATCCACCTCCCCGCCACCCTTCGGAGCGTCGCATGAACCCCGCAATCAACAGGCATCTGCTGTCCTATGTCGAGCGGCTGGAGCGCCTCGAAGGGGACAAGAAGGAAATCGCCGCCGACATCCGCGACGTGAAGACCGAGGCGAAATCGGCCGGGTTCGATCTCAAATACATCGCCCGCGTCATGGCCCTGCGGCGCATGACCCCGGAGGAGCGCCGCAACGAGCGCGCCATGACGGAGATGTATTGCGCTGGCGTCGGCATCCTCGACGGCACGCCGCTCGGCGATGCCGCTCGCGATCGCATGATGGCGGACGATCCCAATGCCCCGCCGCCGGCGCCCGCGCCGGAGCCGGACGGCACCCGCACCGCCGCCGAGGCCCGCGAGGAGGGCGCGCAGGCGCACCGCGACGGCGCCCGCATCATCGACAACCCCTATACCGCCGGCGACCCGCGCCGCGCGGCATGGGATGAGGGCTTCTGCGCGGCCTCCGGCTCGGACGGCATGGATATCCCGGAAGCGTGGCGCCGCAAGCCGAAGGGCAAGGCGACCGCCAAGGCTGCCGCCGCGCCTGCCGAGGAGGCTCCCGAGCCCGCCAGCGATCCCGATCAGGAGGCCCTGCCCTTCGAGCCCCACGAGCCGGAAGCCGGTGAGGATCCCGCAGCCCCCGCCAGTTCCGGGGATGCGGATCCGGCAGCGCGCCTTGACGCACTCGTGAAGCAGACGCGCAGCAAGGCGAGCGACGCCAAGGCGAAGCCGGCCAAGGCGCCGAAGGAACCGAAAGCGGCCAAGCCCAAGGCCCCCAAGCCCCCGAAGGCGGCGGCGCCGCGCACCAAGCGCCGGCCGGCCGGAAGCGGTGAGGTGCGGCCGTGAGCGAACCCGCCCGCCGCCCGCCTCGCCCCGACATCACCGCCGGCCTCGATCGGCTGGAGAAGTTCGCGCAGATCCTGCATCCCAAGGACGCGGAAGAGCCCATCCTCGCCGTGGCGCCGCGCATCGCCATCTATGAATGGCTGCTGGAGCTGAATGCCCGCGCGGAGCTGAAGAGCGTGGGGGTGAAACCCCGCGCCACCGCCCTCCTCTACGGCCCGCCCGGCACCGGCAAGACGACGCTCGCGCACCACCTCGCCGCCCGCCTCGGCCTGCCGCTGGTGGCCGTCCAGGCCGAGCGGCTCACATCCATGTACTCCAACGCCAGCGCTTCGAACCTCGGCGAGCTGTTCGATGCGCTGGCGCAGGTCAAGGGCAGCTGCGTCCTGTTGCTGGACGAGATCGACGCCATCGGCAGCAAGCGCATCAGCCACGAGGATTCTGCGTCGCGTGACCGCAATATGGTGCTCACCACGCTCCTCACCCGGATCGAGGGTTTCGAGGGCATCGCCCTCGCCGCCACGAACCGCAAGGAGGATCTGGACAGCGCCCTGTGGCGGCGGTTCGGCATGCAGATCTCGGTGGACCTTCCCGCCGTCGAGGAGCGTTTTGCCATCCTGAAACGATACGGGGTGCCCTTCGAGTTCGAGGAAGACACCCTCGATCTTCTCGTGGACCTCACGGCAGGATCCTCACCTGCCCTCCTGCGGCAGCTCATGGAAGGGCTGAAGCGCGCCATCGTGCTCGCCCCGCGCTTCCGCCGGCCGGTGGGCGATCTGGTGGACGTGCTGCGCGGCGTAACCGCCGCCGTGGCGCCTCATCCGGGGCTTCCCCAGCCGCCCCTTTGGGAGAGCTTCGAGAGACACACGGAGGCGCTTGCCGCGCTGCCGTGGCC
>JAEWBL010000705.1 GCA_023391175.1 Pseudomonadota bacterium | reverse complement strand
CCGCGACGAACGCCAGGACGCCGGCCCGCGCCAACGCGGCTTCCAGCTTCTCCTGCGGCGCGCCGGGGGCGGCGATGAGCAGGTTTTCCCGGATGGTTGCCGTGAACAGGTGATCGTGCTGCGCCAGCACGGCCATGCGGCGCCTCAGTTCGTCGGAGTTGAATGCGGCGAGGCTCGAACCGGCGAAGGCCACCTCTCCCGGCGCCGGAGCACGGAACCTGAGCGCCAGCGCGACGAGGCTCGACTTGCCCGAGCCGCTGGACCCTACGACGCCGATCCGCCGACCGGGCGCGAGCGAAAGATCGATGTCGGCGAGGGCCGGACCAGACGCGCCAGGATAGGTCAGCCCCGCATGGGCGAACGCCAGCGTGCCGGCCTCAGGTACCAGCTTCGGCGCGGGCGGCTCCTCCACCGGCGGCGGTCGGTCGATGAGGTCGAAGATGCGGCGGGCCGAGGCGAGCGTCGCCGGCAGGGTCTGGAAGGCGAGCGGCAGCGGCGCCACCGCCTCGAACAGGGAGAGGGCGAGCAGCGCCAGCATGGGCAGGTCGGCCCCCGGCAGCGTGCCCGCCAGCACGCGTGGTGCGCCGATGAGCAGCACCAGCACGAGAGACAGCTGCGCGAACAGGCCGATGCCCGCACCTGCAAAGCCGAGGATCCCCGCGAGCCGGTGTTCCCTGGCAATGAGGGTGTCGCTGGTCTCATCCAGCGCGGCGCGATGCCGGCGGTCCGGATCGTAGATGTCGAGTTCCGCCCGCCCTTCCAGATGGTCCACCAGCAGCGCGTTGAACTGCGCCGTGCCGGCCGTCACCTCCCGCGCCGCCTTCGCCCCGAGCCGATGAACGAGAAGCGGCAGGGCGAGCCCGGCAAGGAGGGCGGCAAGGCCGATCCCCGCCGCTATCCGCGCGTCATGAAGCGCGAGGAAGGCGAGTCCCCCCGCCAGCACCAGCACGCCGGCGAGGATGGGCGAGAGGACGCGCAGGAAGGCGAATTCCAGCCGGTCGATGTCGCCCTTGAGCCGGGCGAGGAGATCGCCGGACCTCTGGTCCTCCAGCGCCGCCGGGGCGAGCGGGACCAGTCGCGCGAAGAACCAGGGGCGCAGCGCCGCGACGAACTTCAGCGTCGCCTCGTGGCCGACGATCCGCTCGCCATAGCGTCCCACGGTGCGGACGACGGCATAGGCCCGGATCATGGCGGAGGGCGTGAAATAGTTCACGCTCGCTCCCGCCGCGCCGGCCAGCGCCATGGCGGCAATAAACCAGCCCGAGGTGGCCATCAGCGTGATTTGGGCGAGGGTCGCCAGTGCCGAGACCAGCACGGCCAGCGCCATCCAGCCGGCATGGCGCGCCATCAGGCGCAGGAGACGCAGCGCGTCCTTCATCGCGCCGCCTCCGCGTCACCGGGGGCGAGATCGGGGACGAGGTCGCCAGCCCATCCGCCAGCGCGCAGGAGGTCCGCTGGCGTGCCCTCGGCAACGATCCGCCCACGCGAAAGCACAATGATGCGGTCGGCATCCACGATGCTCGCCATGCGGTGGGCGGCCACGAGGCCGGTACGCCCGGCGAGGAGGCGGGACAGGGCGGCCTGCACGCCGGCTTCGGTCTCCCGGTCGAGATGGGCGGTGGGCTCGTCCAACACGACCAGCGGGGCGGCGCGGTAGAAGGCGCGGGCGACCGCGAGGCGGTGCGCCTGTCCACCCGACAGGCCGGCGCCCCCCTCGCCCACCTGGGCCGCGAGACCATCGGGCAGGCCCGCCACCACATCGGCAAGGCCAGCGTCGGCCACTGCACGGGCCAGCCGGTCGGGCTCCGGCGTCACATCGCCAGGGGCGATGTTGACGGCGAGCGTGCCGGCGAACAGGCGTGGGCGCTGGGGCACGTAGGCGATACGGCGCCGCACATCGGCAATGTCCAGCTCCGCCAGCGGCACGCCATTCACCAGCACCCGGCCCGAGGTGGGGCGCACGAAGCCGAGCACGAGATTGAGGATGGAAGACTTGCCGGCCCCCGAAGGCCCGACCAGTGCCACCGTCTCCCCGGCGCGGACCTCGAAGCTCACGTCATTGAGGGCGACGCGCCCATCCGGGAAGGCGAGGAACACATTCTCGAAGCGGATGCAGATGGCCTCGGGGGTCGGCAGCGGCGCCGAGCCGCCGCCTTCGGCCAGGGCCGGCGTCTCCTCCAGCGCCACGAGGCGCTCGGCAGCGCCGATGGCCTCCATGCGGGCATGGTAGGCCGTGCCCATGGCCCGCAGCGGCGCATAGAATTCCGGCGCCAGCAGCAGCACGAACAGACCGGGAAAAAACGCCATCTCGCCCCACAGCAGCCGGAAGCCGATGAAAATGGCGATGAGGGCGATGGACACGGTGGCGAAGAATTCCAGCACCGCAGAGGACAGGAAGGCGACGCGCAGCACCGCCATGGTGTCGCGCCGGTAGTCGTCGGCGACGGCGGCCACCTCCTCCACCATGCGGCCGGCAGCGTTGAACGCCTTCAGCGTCGCAAGCCCCTGCACCGCATCGAGCAGGTGCCCCGACATGCGGGCAAGCCGGCGCCACTGCTTCTGGTTCAGCGCCTCCGTGCCCTTGCCGATGAGGATCATGAAGACGGGGATGAACGGCGCGGTCGCGAGCAGGATGAGACCCGACACCCAGTCGAACGGGAAAACCGCGACCAGCACCGCCACCGGCAGCATCACCGCCAGCACGGAGGCGGGGATGTAGCGCGAATAATAGGGCTCGACGGCCCGCACGCCCTCCGCCAATGCCGCCACCAGTTCGCCGGTGCGGGCCTCGGCGAGCCCCACCGGGCCGATGGCCTCCACCCGGTCGAGGAGCCGGGCGCGCAAGGCGCGCATCACCTTCGCGGCAGCGGCGAAGCCGAAATGCTCGCTCGCCCACACCGCGCCGAAGCGCATCAGGATGGCACCGACGAGGAGGGCGAGATCAAGCGCGTGAGACGAGAGTACCTCGTGGCGGAACAACACCGCATCGATGATGCGAGCGACGAGATAGGCCTGCGCGATGATGAGGAGGCCGGTCACCGCCGATGCCGCGAGGGATCGGCCGAGGTCCGCCCGCGCCGTGCCACGAAAGCCCGACAGGAAAGCGGAGAGGCGCTTGCGATCCGTTGCGATGCGTCCCTCCCCTCGTTCGCGCGGCCGGTGGCGGGCCCCTGCCTTGCGGCAGAGGGAGATACCACACGCACCAGGCGGCCACACTGCGATGAAGGCGCTCAGCCCGGGGCCGGCAGCCATGCGGCAAGCAATACGCGCGCGCCGGCGCTCAGTCTTCCGCGTTCGCCCGCGCGGCGAGGCCTTGATGGAGCAGGTCCACCACCTCCTGCGGCAGGTTCAGGGCGACGGCCGCGGCGTGGCCCTCCTCGGACATCTTGCCCCATGTCTTGGCGAGGATGCCGGCCACCTTCTCCGGCTCCGGCCGGTGCTTCAGGAGGAAGGCATCGAGCTCGTGGGTGAGGAAGACGAGCACCGCCACGTCCTCCAGCACCTGCATGTCCGGGTCCTGTTTCAGCCGGTCCTTGCGGACGATCTTGCCGACGCGCTCTGCGAATGCGGCGTCGAAACCGAGGCCGCGCAGGATCTCACCGATGCGCCGCTCATGGATGTTCTTCAGCTCCGTGCGCCAGCGGAAATAGCCGGCCTTGCCGGCCGGATAAGTCTCCCTCGGGACGGTGAAGCGCTCGATATGCTGGCCCCGGGCGGCGATCTTCAGCGCATCGGAGGCATCGGGCCTGAAGCGGACAAGCGCCTGCGTCATGCGCTGCCCGTAAAGCACCGCCGCCGGCATGCTCCGGCCGTCCAGCTCCACGCGGGCGGGATCGGCGCCATTGGCCGCGTCGATGGCGCCGTAGGCCTGCTGCAGCAGGGCGGCGGGAATCGCGTCGCTCGTCATCGGGGCTCCTGGGAAATATCCGGCGGCCATCATGGCCGCGGATGCGCGGCTGTCTAGCGCAGGCGCAGCCGGGCCCAGCGCCACAGCGCCCGCGCCCGGCGCTTCAGCTCGGCGAGCCTCAACCATTCGGACACCGAGCGGTGCACCGAGGCCGCCGTTTCGATGACATAGGCCATCCAGCGGACCGACATCAGCTGCGTCTTGCCGGCGGTGAAAATGCGCTCGATGAGAACGAAACTCACCAGATGCGCCAGCAGGAACAGGAACGTGCCGGTGCGCACGTGTCCGTTCGCGATGTGGATGAGCGCCAGGAACTTCACCGGCTCCACAACGCCGTAGGGCACCGCAATGAGCACGAGCACCGCATAGGCCGGCAACCCACCCACCCACGCCTCGAACTTCTGCACGAGCTTCAGCGCGGCGAGCCAATCGAGCAGCGGGCGGTAGAGCGGACGGACCAGCTCATCGAGCAGGATGACGATGCCCACCACCAGCCGGAACGCGAGGCGCAGAGCGGCGACCAGCGGATTGCGACGGCGGGACGGACGGGGCGGGACAGGGGATTCGACCATGCCCCGATGATGCCGGGTAAATCGCGCCGGCGATATGTGCCGCTGCGGAACGGCGGTGGCAGATCCGGAGCGGTTCAGGCCAACTCGGCGGCCGGAATCCACTCGGGTTCGTAGGGCTCGATCGTTCCGAGTTCTACGGCCCTCTCCAAGGCATCGAGGCAACCCGGCAAATTGGCAATATCGAACCGCACGAGATCCGTCAGCGAGAAACGCCACCACCGCAGACGCTCGAGGCGGACGATCGTTTCCGGATCGAACCGATAGCGCACAATCTGCGCCGGATTGCCTGCGACGATGGCATAGGCCGGAACGTCGCGCGTGATGCATGACAGCGCCCCGATCACCGCGCCGTTGCCGATGGTAACCCCCGAGCGGACGAAGGCATCCTGACCGATCCAGACGTCATGGCCGATCTTCACGGGCTTGACGCTGTTGGCAAACCAGTGCCGCTCAGGAGCATCTGTGCCGGATACAAAACGATCCCAACCATAAAGCGTCGGATTTTCAAAACTCGAACTGGTCGAAAGCCGGGCAATATCGTGCTCATTGGCGCCCAGCGTGACGCCCGGCGCTATCGAGCAGTATCGGCCCACTTCCACCCAGCACGCATGTCCCGCGGCATGCAGCATGGAAAAGGCACCGAAGCGGGATGGAAACTCGCTCCGAATGTGCTTGGTCACCAGACAGGGTGGCTCGAACGCCAACGCCGCATGTGCGTTCGATGCGTCGATGTTGGCTTGCACCCCCGCGTTCACCGCGCGCCCCTCACCCGACCGCTCCACTCTTTGGATCGGGACAGAAAAGGCGCCGGATCGTTCATCGGATCTCCTTCCCAGGACATATTTTTCCGAGCTGGTGAGCAAGGCTTGACGGGAAAAATACGAGAACTGGACCGAGGCCGCAACCAAGCTGAGGACAGGCCTTTGCTGTCGGCCGCGATTGGCTCCCTATCGCACGGACGGCCGGCTATCGGGGCCGCGGCGGCGGGAGCCACCGGTGCGGGTCTGGGCCGAGGCCGCCGTCGACTGGCGGGGAATGAGCGTGGGCGCGGCGATGCGCAGGCGATCGGCGCGCGTCGATGCCCCCCGTGTCAGCAGGTCAAGCGCATCGGCGGCGATCTGGTCGAAGGGCACGCGCACAGAGGTGAGCGGGGTCGGCAGGCGGCTGACGATGGGAATGTCGTTATAGCCCACGATCGAAACATCGCCGGGCACCGAGAGGCCGAGCCGGGCGAGCGTCGAGAGGGCGCCGATGGCGGTATTGTCGTTCACCGCGAAGAGCGCGGTGGGCGGCTCGGCCGCGCTCATCAGCCGCTCGGCCGCGTCCGCTCCAGAATCGATGCCGAAGGTGGATTCGACGACGAGCGCCGGGTCCTCGGCAATGCGCGCCTCGTCCATCGCCTGCCGGTATCCCTCCACACGCCCCCGGCTGCTGGAGGCGTAAGCGGGGCCCGCGATGAGGCCGATGCGGCGGTGGCCGAGATCGATCAGGTGCCGCGTGGCGAGGTATCCCCCGAGGCGGTCATCGCCCACCGAGGCGAGGCTGCGCCCGTCGCTGCGCAGCGCGAGCACATAGGGCACGCCCCGGTCGGCGAGCTCCTGGGCGAAGTCGTCGCCTTCCCGCGCCGTGGAGAGGACAAGGCCATCGACGCCCCGCTGGAGCAGGGTCTGCGCCGCCCTGCGGTCGGCGCGCGGCTCGTCGTCGGTGGTGGCCACGATGGCGAACTGCCCGGTGCGGGCGCAGGCCCGAGCCAGCGCCTCGTAGAGCATGGCCATCACGGTATCGGTGAGCCGCGGGACAATGACGCCGATGGTGTTGGTCTGGCCACGCCGCAGGCTCGCGGCGGAAACATCGCGCACGTAGCCGAGGCTTTCCGCCACCTGCCGCACGCGCCGGGCGGTCGCGTTCTCCGAGCGCGGCAGGCGCTCGTCGAGAATGCGCGACACGGTGGATTTCGAGACACCCGCCGCGGCCGCGACATCGAGGATGGTCACGCGCCCGTGCCGCTCGTGCGGTTCGTCATCGGTCAACGGCTTGTGTCCTTCGATCTGCGGCCAGTCATCACGTTCGCGTCGGCGTCACGTTAGCGATTGACAGGAGACGGGCACAAGCGCAATTATGGGAACGTTCCCGCTAACGATCCAACAAAAGCTGCGGGTCGGAGGAAGCGGGACCGGATTTTCTGATCTGACGATCCCAAGGAAGGAACTGGAACCATGGCTATCGACTGGAAGGGCCTGAACCCCGCCCCCGTCACCCTCTTCAAGGACAACGGCGACGTCGACTTCGACGGCAACGCCCGCCTCGCCAAGTGGCTGGCCGCCATCCCGGGTGTGAAGAGCCTCGTCATCCTCGGCCATGCCGGCGAGGGCACCTTCCTGACCTTCGAGGAGCAGATCGAGCTGATCCGCGTCTACAAGGACGCGACCCCCCTCCCCGTCATCGCCGGCATCACCGGTGAAGGCACCAAGGTGGCCGAGATCGAGGCCAAGAAGAAGTTCGACGCCGGCGCCAGCGGCGCGCTCGTGTACCCGAACCATGGCTGGCTGCGCTTCGGCTACCAGAAGGGCGCCCCGCAGGACCGCTACAAGGCCATCGCCCAGTCCGGCCTCGAGTGCATCCTGTTCCAGTACCCGGCCGTGACCAAGGCCAATTACGACCTCGACACCCAGCTCGAGATCGCCGCCATCCCGGGCGTGACCGCCACCAAGAACGGCGTGCGCGACATGAAGCGCTGGTACAACGAAATCCCCGCCCTGAAGAAGGCGTTCCCGAACCTCGCCATCATGTCCTGCCACGACGAGTGGCTGCTGCCCACCATGTTCGACGTGGACGGCCTGCTGGTCGGCTATGGCAACATGGCGCCCGAGCTGCTCATCGAATACCTCAAGGCCGGCAAGGCGCAGGACTACACCCTCGCCCGCAAGTATCACGAGCAGCTCCTGCCCGTGACCCGCGCCGTCTACCACCG
>JAEWBL010000229.1 GCA_023391175.1 Pseudomonadota bacterium | reverse complement strand
TCGCGATCACGACGAGCGGCATCACCACATATGCGTAGAGCCAGAGGCCGGTCATATCAGTCGTCCAAGCACGCTTCTTGCCATGAAATGTAGCACACCAGCGGCCGCCAGCCAAAAGACGCTGCCGAGGGCGATGAGCACGCCGTGGGACGGCCCCGCCGCGCCGATGCCGCCGAGCCCGTAGAGCGAAGCGACGGCCGGCCCCAAAGCACCCACCGTCAGGCAGGCGGTCGACGCCCGGTCGAGGGCGTTGGCGGTCAGTTTGGTGCGCTCGTTCTGGATGAGGCTCATGGCCGGCATATGGAAGGCGCGTCCGCGCCGGTCAAGCCGGAGCGCGACGCGGTGCGAGCCCGCGTGCTAGCCTTGCCCCGATGACCGAAATCCTCTTCTACCACCTAGAGCGCCGCCCGCTGGAGCAGGTGCTGCCGATGCTGCTGGAGAAGTCGCTGGAGCGCGGCTGGCGGTGCGTGGTGCAGTGCGGGTCGGCGGAGCGGCGGGACGCGCTCGATTCCCATCTGTGGACCTATAGCGAAGCCTCCTTCCTGCCCCACGGCACGGAGGCGCAGCCCTTGCCCGAGCGCCAGCCGGTGCTGATCGCGACGTCGGAGGCGAACCCCAATGGCGCGCAGGTGCGCTTCCTGGTGGATGCGGTGCCGCTGGCCGATGCCTCGCCCTATCAGCGCGTGGTCCACCTCTTCGACGGGCGTGACGACGAGCAGGTAGCCAAGGCCCGCGAACGCTGGCGCGAGGCCAAGGCGGTCGCCGGCAACGAACTCACCTACTGGCAGCAGGACGAGAACGGCCGCTGGGTGCGCAAGGCCTGAGGCCGGGAGGGCGGAGGCCGCACGGACGCGGGCCGCCCCTTCCCTGGCGAGGCGCGCACGCCGGTTCCGGGCAGAGCTTCGCCTTCGGCGGTGCGGGAAGGTTGACCGCAGGGCCTGTTTCTGTCCTAGTCCCGGCCGTTTCGACCCCTGACGGATCCATGACCGAAGATCGTATGCCGGAGCGTGCCGCCGAGCGCGCGCAAGAACGCTACAACGCCCGCGAAGCCGAGCCGAAGTGGCAGAAGACCTGGGCCGAGCGCGGCATCTTCCGCACGCGCAACGACGACCCGCGTCCGAAATTCTTCGTCATGGAGATGTTCCCCTATCCGTCGGGGCGCATCCATATCGGCCACGGCCGCAACTATGTGATGGGCGACGTTCTCGCGCGCTACAAGCGCATGCAGGGCTTCAACGTGCTCCATCCCATGGGCTGGGACGCCTTCGGCCTGCCGGCGGAGAATGCCGCCATCGAGCGCGGCATCCACCCCAAGGCCTGGACCTACGAGAACATCGCCTCCATGCGCGAGCAGCTCCAGCTGCTCGGCCTGTCGCTCGACTGGAACCGCGAGATCGCCACCTGCGACCCGTCCTATTACGTGGAGCAGCAGCGCATCTTCCTCGATTTCCTGGACAACGGCCTCGCCTACCGCAAGGAGAGCGAGGTCAACTGGGACCCGGTGGACAACACCGTGCTCGCCAACGAGCAGGTCATCGACGGCCGCGGCTGGCGCTCCGGCGCCATCGTGGAGCGGCGCAAGCTGTCGCAGTGGTTCCTGCGCATCACCCAGTTCGCCCAGGAATTGCTCGACGCCATCGACACGCTCGACCGCTGGCCGGACAAGGTGCGCCTCATGCAGCGCAACTGGATCGGCCGGTCGGAAGGCCTCGAAGTGCTGTTCGAGTTCGCCAAGGCCGGCGCCCAGAAGCTGCCGGCCGGCACCAAGGCGGTGAAGGTCTACACCACCCGCCCGGACACCCTGTTCGGCGCCTCCTTCCTCGCGCTCTCGCCCGACCATCCGCTGGCCAAGCACCTCGCCGGCACGGATGGGCAGCTCTCCGCCTTCATCGCCGAGTGCAAGCGCGGCGGCACCTCGGCGGAAGAGATCGAGACGCAGGAGAAGAAGGGCTACGCCACCGGCCTCAGTGTCGTCCATCCGCTGGACGCCACCCGCACCGTGCCGGTCTATGTCGCCAATTTCGTGCTGATGGACTACGGCACCGGCGCCATCTTCGGCTGCCCGGCCCACGACCAGCGCGACTTCGACTTCGCCACCAAATACGGCCTGCCCATCACCCCCGTGGTGCTGCCTGAGGGCGCGGACCCCGCCACCTTCTCGGTGGCCGAGGGGCCGTATGACGGCGACGGCACCCTGTTCAATTCCGCCTTCCTCGATGGCATGAGCGTGCCCGAGGCCAAGGAGGCGGTGGCCCGCCAGCTGGAGCGCTTCCGCGTCGAGGGCGAGCCGCAGGGCACGCGGCGGGTCAATTTCCGCCTGCGCGACTGGGGCATCTCGCGCCAGCGCTATTGGGGCTGCCCCATCCCGGTCATCCATTGCGATGATTGCGGCCCGGTGGGCGTGCCCCGCGACCAGCTGCCGGTGGAACTGCCGGACGACGTGACCTTCGACCGTCCCGGCAATCCGCTCGACCGCGCGAAGGCGTGGCGCGACGTGCCCTGCCCCAAGTGCGGCAAGCCAGCCCGGCGCGAGACGGACACCATGGACACCTTCGTGGATTCGTCCTGGTACTTCCTGCGCTACGCCTCGGACAATGTGGAGAAGCCGCTGGACAAGGCCGCGGTGAGCCACTGGCTGCCGGTGGACCAGTATATCGGCGGCATCGAGCACGCGATCCTGCACCTGCTCTATTCCCGCTTCTTCACCCGTGCCCTGAAGCATTGCGGCCGCGTGGACCTGGAGGAGCCGTTCGCCGGCCTCTTCACCCAGGGCATGATCGTCCACGAGACGTACAAGGATACCGAGGGCAAGTGGCTCTTCCCCGAGGAGGTGAAGCTCCTCGGCAACGGCAAGGCGGTGCGGATCTCGGACGGCTCGCCCGTCACCGTCTCCCCGCCGGAGATGATGTCCAAGTCCAAGCGCAACGTGGTGGCGCCCGAGGTGGTGGCGGATACCTACGGCGTGGACTGCGCCCGCTGGTTCATGCTCTCCGACACCCCGCCCGAGCGCGACAGCGAGTGGACGCAGGGCGGCATCGAGGGTGCCTGGCGTTTCGTGCAGCGCGTGTGGCGCCTGGTGAACGAGGCGGTGGAGCTGGGCGCCAAGCCGGGTGCTTCGCGCCCGGAGACGTTCAGCGAGCAGGCCCTCGGCCTGCGCCGTGCCGCCCACGGCCTCGTCGCCACGGTAGCCGAGGACATCGAGCGGCTGCGCTTCAACGTGGCCGTGGCCCATGTCCACGAGTTCGCCAACATGTTCGGCTCGGCCATCGCCGCCGCCCGCTCGTCGCCGGAGGTGCCGGCAGACCTCGCCTTCGCGCTGCGCGAAGCCGCCGAGATGCTGACCGGCGTGGTGGCGCCCATGACGCCGCATCTGGCCGAGGAATGCTGGGTCGCGCTCGGCCACGGGTCGGAGGGCACGCTGGTGGCGGAGGCCCGCTGGCCGGCCACCGAGGCCGAGCTGCTGCGCCGTGACACGGTCACACTTCCGATCCAGATCAATGGCAAGAAGCGTGACGATATCGTCGTCCCGCGCGCGGCGACCCCCGCCGAGGTCGAGGCCGCCGTGCTCGCGCTGGAAAGCGTCCAGCGGGCACTCGACGGACGCGCGCCGAAGCGTATCATCGTGGTGCCGCAGAGGATCGTGAATGTCGTTGCCTGATCCTGCCCTTCCCATGCGCCCCGCCGGCCTTCTGGCCCGGCTGATGCTGGTGTGCGCCCTCTCCGGGGCGCTCGCGGGCTGCTTCCAGCCGCTCTATGCCGAGAATTCGACCACCGGCGGCCCGGCGCTGATGGACAAGATGCGGGATGTGGAGATCGTCCAGATCCAGGGGCGGCTCGGGAACGACCTGCGCAACGACCTGATCTTCGCGCTCACCGGCGGCGAGGGGAATCCCAAGGGCGCCCCGCTGCAGATGATCATCACGGTGGATTCCTCCACCTCCACGGCGCTCATCAATTCCGCCTCGGGCCTGCCCGAGAACCAGATCGTCCGCGTCACCGCCAACTGGCGCATCATCAAGGCGGACGACAAGAAGAAGGCCACGGTGACCGAAGGCGCCGCCATCGGCTCCGCCACCATCGACACCAGCGACCAGCGCTTTGCCAATTACAGCGCGCAGATCGACGCCGAGAAGCGCGCTGCCCGCTCCGTGTCGGACCAGATCAAGGCGCAGCTCGCCGCCTGGTTCATCCGCACCGGCAACGCGCCGCCGGCCCGCTCGGCGAGCTGAGCGGATGGTCGCGGTCCGGCCCGGCGACGCCGACGCGGCGCTCGCCCGGCGCGACCGGTCCAAGAGCGTCGTCCTCATCTTCGGCCCCGACATGGGCCTCGTGCGCGAGCGCGCCGAAGGGCTGGTGCGCCGCGCCGTGCCCGACGCCCATGATCCCTTCGCCCTCGTGCGGCTGGAGGGTGACGAGATCGCCTCCGATCCCCGCCGGCTGATCGACGAGACCTCCACCATCGGCCTGTTCGGCGGCGAGCGGGTGGTGTGGGTGCGCGCCGGCTCCAAGAACATCGTGCCCGCGCTCCAGCCCGTGCTGGCCAACGGTTCCGACACTTTGGTGGTGGTGGAGGCCGGCGACCTGAAGAAGGGCGCGCCGCTGCGCACGCTCTGCGAGAACGCGCAGAACGCCCTCGCCATCGCCTGCTATGCCGACAGCGAGCGCGACCTCGCCCGCCTCGTGGACCAGATGATGGCGGAGGCCGGCCTTGCCATCGACCGCGATGCGCGCGAACTGCTCGTCTCCCTCATCGGCGGCGACCGACTGGCCTCGCGCGGGGAGATCGCCAAGCTCATCCTCTACGCCATGGGAACCGAGCGGGTGACGCTGGACGACGTGCGCCTCATCGTCGGCGATGCCTCGGCCCTCGCGTTGGACGACGTGGTGGATTCGGCTCTGGCAGGCGAGACGCGGGAGGCGCTGGCCGCCCTCTCCAAGGCCTTCGGCGCGGCCACGCGGCCGGATGCCGTGCTCGGCGCGTTGCTGCGGGCGCTCACGGCGCTGCATCCCATGACGCTGGCGGTGGCCGGCGGATCGAGCGCCGAGAGCGTGGTGGGCTCCGCCCGCCCGCCGGTGCATTTCTCCCGCAAGCCCAAGCTGGAAAAGGCCCTGCGCGGCCTCGACCCCGACCGCTGCATGAAGGCGCTCCTCGCCGTGGACGACGCGGTGCTTGCCGCCCGCCGCAACGCGACGCTCGCCCCTGCCATCTGCGAGCGGGTGGTGCTGCAAGTGGCCCAGCAGGCGGGGCGGCGGCGGTAGAGGGCCGCTCTTTGCAGCGGTCATTGAGGGCTTGTCCCAGCCATCACGTCCCAAAACAATCGTCATGGCCGGGCTTGTCCCGGCCATCCACGTGGCACGGCCGGGAATAGGTCTCCGGACACCTACTCGATCGGCCCGACGTGGATACCCGGAACCCGCGTGTTCGCGGGTTCCGTTCTCGGGAGCGGAAGTCGGCAACAGCCGACTTCCGGCATAAGGCCGGGCATGACGGCGAGAGGGGCGTGGAGCCAGCCCGAGACAGGCAATCACGGCCGCCCTTCGGGCCATTTTCCGCCATCCGGTCCGGACGCGAGCGGTGCCATAAATCGGGATGGCGGCTTTGTCCCGCGTGCCGCCGTCCACGTCGCCCGTCCTCGCCTGCCCGGAGCGCCGCATGAGCTGGATCCTCCCGGACCGCATCGACAATCACTTCCCCGGACACCGCGCGGTGGTGGGGGTGTTCGCGGTCATCACCGCCATGACCATCGGGCGCAGCCTGTTCCACATGCTCGCCCCGGATGGCGGGGCGCAGTCGGTGGCGCACATTCCACTCGACACCTTCTCGCCGGTCCAGGCGGGTCAGGCGGTGATCTTCGTCTTCGCGCTGTGGGGCCTGTCGCAGCTCATCATGGGGGTGCTCTATGTGATCGCCCTGGCGCGCTATCGCGCGCTCATCCCGCTGCTGCTGGTGCTCATCGTCGTGGAATATGCGGGCCGCTACCTGCTCGGCCACATGCGGCCGCTGGAGGTCACCCACGCGCCGCCGGGCAAGATCCTGGACCACATCATGATCCCACTGGCGCTGGTGCTGCTGGTCTTCAGCCGGCCCGCCTTCGGCCGGCGCTGAGGCGCATCAGGCCCTGTCCCGCGCCAGTTCGGCGAAGTGCCCCTTCATCTGCAGCCAGCCGAGGGCGGCGAGGCCCGGCAGGCCGGCGACGGCGGTGAGGACGAAGAACAGCGGCCAGCCCGACGCCTCGGCGATGGCGCCGCTGGAGGAGCCGAGCAGGGTGCGCCCCACCGCCGTCAGGGCCGTGAGCAACGCATACTGGGTCGCGGTGTGCTCCCGCGCGCCGCACAGGGCGGAGAGGTAGGCCACGAAGATCACCGTGCCAATGGCGCTGGTGAAGTTCTCGATGAGGATGACGCCCGTCAGCACCGCCTCGTTCGGCCCCACATAGGCCTGGAGCGTGAAGCCGAGGTTGGAGGTGATCTGCAGCACGCCGGAGATCCACAGGCAGGTCACCAGCGGCCGCTCGCGGGCGATCCAGGCGCCCACGAAGCTGCCGGCGATGGTGCCGCCGAAGCCCACCACCTTCACGATCTCCACGTAGGTCGCTTTCGAGAAGCCGATATCGATCACGAACGGCCCGGTGAGCACCCCGGCGAAGGCGTCGCAGAATTTGAACAGCATCACGAACAGGAGGATCATCACCGCCTGGTTGCGGCGCAGGAACTCGCCGAACGCGCCCATGGTG
>JAEWBL010000189.1 GCA_023391175.1 Pseudomonadota bacterium | reverse complement strand
TCTCTTTGGTAAACATCCTCGGGTGCTCGTTCTTCATTCATTTCCCTTTAAGGAAAAATAGCAGAATATCTTTGAGCCCATAGGAAATAATGCCTACTTTAGCATAATTATTATAGATTCTAAAAACATGAAGATACGTGTAGGCTTTGGCTTTGATGTCCATCAGTTGGTGATAGGTAGAGAACTCTGGTTGGGTGGTATCCGGCTGGAACATGAAAAAGGATTGTTGGGACATTCGGATGCGGATGTACTGATACATGCCATTTGTGACGCGCTGTTGGGCGCAGCGAATATGCGCGACATCGGAACTCATTTTCCCGATACGGCCGGTGAGTTCAAGAATATCGATAGCAAAGTGCTATTGAAAGATACTATAAAACTGATAGCTACAAAAGGATATGCCGTAGGTAATATCGATGCTACTATTTGTGCCGAACGCCCTAAACTGAAAGCACATATCCCTGATATGCAACGTAAGCTCTCTGAGGTCATGGGAATAGATGAAGATGATATTTCCATTAAAGCTACCACTACCGAGAAACTCGGCTTTACCGGGCGGGAAGAAGGAATCTCGGCTTATGCAACTGTGTTGATAAGTAATGTGTTATAGTTGAATGGTGATATGTAATTCTCTATTTATATCGTTATTATAAACAATGACTAATCTAAAACGAAAATGAAAAGAATCTATTTAGCCCTTTGTCTAGTATCTCTGGCAATTATGCTTTGCCATGCACAAGTTTCACCTTTGAAGTTCAACAAGAATGGTGAATTTAAGATTGTCCAATTCACAGATGTTCATTTTAAATATGGTAATCCCGCTTCGGATATAGCCTTGAAACGTATTGGCGAAGTGTTGGATGCAGAACGTCCTGATTTGGCCGTTTTTACAGGTGATGTGGTATATGCCGCACCTGCCGATACCGGTATGCGTACTGTCTTGGCTTGTGCTTCCTCCCGCAAGATTCCGTTTGTCGTTACATTCGGTAACCATGATAACGAGCAAGGGAAAACGCGTGCGGAATTATACGACGTTATCCGTTCTATTCCTTATAATATACAGCCCGATCGTGGAGGGATGGATTCTCCCGACTATGTCCTTACCTTGAAGTCTTCGGACAGTAAGCGTGATGCAGCTTTGCTGTATTGCATGGACTCTCATTCCTATTCCAAGCTCCCGGATGTGAAAGGCTACGATTGGCTGACTTTCGACCAGATAAATTGGTATCGTGACCAGAGTGCTGCTTATACAGCGAAGAACGGTGGACAACCGTTGCCTGCCTTGGCGTTCTTCCACATTCCTCTTCCTGAATATAATCAGGCCGCTTCCGATGAAAATGCCATATTGATAGGTACACGTATGGAGAAAGCCTGTGCTCCGGCTCTGAATACCGGTATGTTTACCGCCATGAAAGAAGCCGGTGATGTGATGGGAACTTTCGTCGGACACGACCATGATAATGATTATTCTGTGATGTGGCATGGTATACTTCTGGCCTACGGACGTTTTACGGGCGGAAATACCGAATATAACCATTTATCCAACGGTGCACGCGTTATCTTGATGAAAGAAGATGCACGTACCTTTACGACTTGGATTCACCTGAAAGATGGTGAGATTATCGACAAAACCGTTTATCCCGACAGTTATGTGAAGGACGATTGGCGTAAACGTCCTCTCGTAAAAGAATAACGAAGTGTTTGCATGATGATAGATTTTAGGCGCGGATTATAGGACTTCTAATTTTATTACTTTTGCGAGAAGATAAAACCATTGCTTATGAATAAGATAAGAACCGGGTTGGCTGCTTATGGAATGTCGGGGCAAGTATTCCATGCTCCTTTTATTTCCACCAGTCCTCATTTTGAGTTGACTGCCGTTACCGAGCGCAGCAAAGACCTGTCGCGTGTCAAATATCCCTATGCCCGCATTGTCCGCAGTTTTGAGGAACTGATAAATATGCAGGAACTGGATTTGGTGGTAATCAATACCCCCGATAGTACTCATTATGATTATGCCCGTCGCGCTCTTGAAGCAGGCAAGCATGTGATTGTGGAAAAACCTTTTACCACTACGGTGGAAGAAGCCGAGGAACTGGTAGCGCTTGCCGCAACCATGGGACTGACTTTGAGTGTTTATCAGAACCGCCGGTGGGATAGCGATTTCCTTACTGTCAAAGAAATTCTTTCCAAAGGTCTGTTGGGGCATCTTGTGGAGTTTGAATCTACTTTTCCCCGTTATCGTAATTTCATCAAGCCCAATACCTGGAAAGAAACCGGAGAGAGCGGCGGAGGACTGACTTATAACCTGGGCGCACATCTTATCGATCAGGCAGTACAGTTACTGGGTATGCCCGAAGCTGTATTTGCTGATATTGCCACTTTGCGTGAGGGCGGTAAAGTCGATGATTACTTCATTATCCATTTGCTGAAACCGTCCCGAGCACCCGAAGTCAAAGTTACTTTAAAAGCCAGCTACCTGATGTGTGAAAATGAGCCGCGCTTTGTACTTCATGGCAGGGAAGGTTCTTATGTTAAATATGGCCTTGATCCTCAGGAAGCCGACTTGACAAAGGGCATGTCACCTGATACACCGCATTGGGGAGAAGAAGATAAGTCTATTTGGGGAATCCTTCATACGGAAAGAAACGGCCAGGACGTGCGCGAACAATATCCGAGTCTTCCCGGCAATTATGCGGCTTTTTATGAGAATATTTATCAGCATATCCGCTATGGAGAACCTCTCCAGAGTGATGCCCGGGAGGTAACCGGAGTAATTCGTCTCATAGAAGCAGCTTGGGAAAGCAGCCGCAGGCGGAGTGTAATTACCTTATGATAACCTATACCATTTTAACGTGAGTCAGCCGTGTATACTTGGTACTTCCTACTGTATAGGTGCGTGCAATGCGCGCTGATAGGATTTCGACTGTTTCTCCTACCTGATAAGCATGCTCCACAGCCGGTAACCGGCATGATTCCCGGCTTGCAGTATGGGCATTTATCCGGAAAGTGATAAAGTTCCCTGTCGCATCTTTTAGCTTGAGAACCTGGCGGACATAGAAATAAGGAATATTCCCCTTGACCTGTGTCTTGTAGGGGTTATCCTCCAACCGGACACTGAGAACGGTCAATGCCAGGTTTTCCACTCTCTCACCTTCTTTCCCGATAAAACGGCTGCTGTTTGTCTGGCTTGTCTTTCTCCGCTGAAAATCCAGAAGAACCGAGTGGTAGATACGGGCGATTTGTGCGAAGCGTTCCTGTTTCGGTATCTGTGGTTTGAACTTAAATGCTATCCACGTCAGGTAGCCCGGATCTATGCGAAGTATCTCGTGCAGGAAGTGCCCTCGATATTTCCCGAAGGAGATAATGTCATCCCCTTTGCTTTGCATACGTTTGGTATTGTACTCCATAAGCAGCAGGCTCCGGGGAGAGTAGAAACACAGGGTACTTGCCATCCGCAATGTTTCGTATATATCGGTGGCAAGGTCGCAGATGTAAAAGATGGATTGCCGTTCGGGTAAAGG
>JAEWBL010000102.1 GCA_023391175.1 Pseudomonadota bacterium | reverse complement strand
GTTGCCGAGTTCGGTTCGTGAAGGTCGAACTCGGAAACAGCCGAGTTCGAGGGGAGAGGGGAGAGCCCCAGGTGGCGCCCCATCCCATTTCACCTCCCCCGCAAGCGGGAGAGGGTCCACGCCGGTGACGCGCGAACGACCGCGCATGCCCGGCCCATCCCATTCGCGAAACGGAGCCCATCCCATGGCACCCCGCGTTCTCATCTCCGACAAGCTCTCCCCCGCCGCCATCCAGATCTTCAAGGACCGCGGCGTCGAGGTGGATTTCCAGCCCGACCTCGGCAAGGACAAGGACAAGCTGGCCGAGATCATCGGCAATTATGACGGCCTGGCCATCCGCTCGGCCACCAAGGTGACGCCGAAGATCCTGGAGAAGGCCAACCGCCTCAAGGTCATCGGCCGCGCCGGTATCGGCGTCGACAATGTGGACCTGCCGGCCGCGACCGCCAAGGGCGTGATCGTGATGAACACGCCGTTCGGCAATTCCATCACCACCGCCGAGCATGCCATCGCCATGATGTTCGCCCTCGCCCGCGAAATCCCGGCGGCGGATGCCTCCACCCAGGCCGGCAAGTGGGAGAAGAACCGCTTCATGGGCGTCGAGGTCACGGGCAAGACCCTCGGCATCATCGGCTGCGGCAACATCGGCTCCATCGTCGCCGAGCGCGGCGTGGGCTTGCGGATGAAGGTCATCGCCTTCGATCCCTTCCTCTCGCCCGAGCGCGCCCTCGACCTCGGCGTGGAGAAGGTGGAGCTGGACGACCTCCTCGCCCGCGCCGATTTCATCACCCTGCACACGCCCCTCCCCGAGAAGACCAAGAACATCCTCTCGGCCGAGAACCTCGCCAAGACCAAGAAGGGCGTGCGCATCATCAACTGCGCCCGCGGCGGCCTGGTGGACGAGGAGGCGCTGCGCGCCGCCCTCGATTCCAAGCATGTGGCCGGCGCCGCCTTCGACGTGTTCACCGTCGAGCCGGCCGAGACCAACCCGCTGTTCGGCCATCCCAACGTGGTGTGCACGCCGCACCTCGGCGCCGCCACCACCGAGGCGCAGGAGAATGTCGCGCTGCAGGTGGCCGAGCAGATGAGCGATTATCTCCTCACCGGCGCCATCTCCAATGCGGTGAACTTCCCCTCCATCACCGCGGAAGAAGCGCCGAAGCTGAAGCCCTTCATCGAGCTTTCCGAAAAGCTGGGCTCCTTCGCCGGCCAGCTGACCGACACGGACATCAAGACCGTGCGCATCATCTATGAGGGCGCGGTGGCGGACCTGAAGGTGAAGGCGCTGACCTCGGCGGCCGTGGCCGGCCTGCTGCGCCCGGCGCTGGCCGACATCAACGTCGTCTCCGCCCCCTCGGTGGCCAAGGAGCGCGGCGTGGTGATCGAGGAGACCACTCGCGCCGCCACCGGCGATTACGAAAGCCTCATCACCGTGACGGTGGTGACGGACAAGTTCGAGCGCTCGGTCTCCGGCACGGTGTTCGCGGACGGGCATCCGCGCATCGTCAACATCAAGGGCATCAAGGTGGATGCCGAGTTCGCCCCCGCCATGGTCTATGTGACCAACGAGGACAAGCCCGGCTTCATCGGCCGCTTCGCGGGCCTGCTCGGCGACGCGGGCATCAACATCGCCACCTTCGCCCTCGGTCGCGACCATGCGGGCGGCGATGCCATCGCCCTCGTGGCGGTGGACGGCGCGGTGCCGCCCGAGCTGCTGGCCAAAGTGCAGGCCCTGCCGCAGGTGAAGGCGGCCAAAGCCCTCGCGTTCTGAGGCTCTCGCGGCTCAAGTCAAAAAGCCCCGTCCGGCCGGACGGGGCTTTTTCGTTTTCAGGCCGGTCACGCCGCGTGCTTCACATCCGTCCCGCCGCCGGTGCGCCAGAGCGAGAAGAGGATGCCGGCGGCGATCATGGACACCGTGACGCCCAGCGAGATGGCCGGGTCCACCTTGCCGAAGAAGTGGCTCCAGAAGATCTTGCCGCCGATGAAGACGAGCACGCCGGCCAGCGCATACTTCAGGTGCGAGAAGCGGTGGACCATGGCGGCGAGCGCGAAGTAGAGGGCGCGCAGGCCGAGGATGGCCATGATGTTGGCGGTGAACACAATGTAGGTGTCCGTGGTGATGGCGAAGATCGCCGGCACCGAATCCACCGCGAACACGAAGTCCGCGATATTGATCACCACGAGGGCGAGGAAGAGCGGCGTCGCCCAAAGCACGGCCTTGCCGGTCACCGGATGGGGCTGGCGCACGAAGAAGCGCTCGCCGTGCAGCTCGGGCGTCACCCGCATGCGCTTGGTGAGGAAGCGCAGCGCGGCATTCTGCGAGATGTCCGCCTCGCCTTCGCTGGCGAACAGCATCTTGATGCCGGTGACGACAAGGAAGGCGCCGAACAGCAGCAGGACCCAGTCATAGGACTGCACCAGCGCCGCGCCGACGCCGATCATCAGCCCGCGCAGCACCAGCACGGCGATGATGCCCCACACCAGCGCCCGGTATTGATAGGCGCGGGGAATGGCGAAGTAGCTGAAGATCAGCGAGATGACGAAGACGTTGTCGATGGAGAGCGCCTTCTCGATGGCGTAGCCGGTGAAGTATTGCATGCCGGCCTGCGGCCCCATGGAGGCCCAGATCCAGCCGCCGAACACGGCCGCCACGGCGATATAGAAGACGGAGAGCCTGAGGCTTTCGGCGATGCCGATTTCCCGCGAGTCGCGGTGCAGCACGCCGAGGTCGAAGGCAAGCAGCGCGAAGACGATGGCGAGGAAGCCGAGCCAGAGCCAGAGCGGCTTGCCGGCGACGTCGAGGAAGAGAAGAGCGATCAGCTGGTCCATGGGTCCGGTCCTTAGGGGCCTGCGCCATCGGCGGCCGCCCGCGGAACGCGGGGCGCCGGGCCGCAAGGGCGGATGGAGGACCGACATGGCGAGCTTGCGGGCACGGACCCGGCCAGCCGCGGGCAGTTGGGACAGGCCGGGCCGCATCCGC
>JAEWBL010000088.1 GCA_023391175.1 Pseudomonadota bacterium | reverse complement strand
CCCAGCGAGCAGCCGCCGGACACGGGCTTTGCCCCCTCGCCCGCCAGCACCGAGAGCGCCTGATCGAGGGAGGTCGCGAGGGTGAGGTCGAAGGCTGCGGGCTTCATGCGGCGCTCCGTCCGGTGTTGGCGCGCCGCGCCTCGGCGAGGGCCGCGAGCACGCGCTCGGGCGTCGCGGGAATCTCGCACAGGGTGGCGCCGAGATCCTTCAGCGCATCGTTGATGGCGTTGACGATGGCGCCGGCCGGGGCGATCGCCCCGCCCTCCCCCACGCCCTTGATGCCATGAGCGGAGAAGGGCGAAAGCGTCTCTGTGTGGGCGATGCGCACCTTGGGCAGTTCGGTCGGTCCCGGCAGCAGGTAATCCACGAGGGTGGAGGCGAGGGGCTGGCCCTCGGAATCGTAGGTGCTTTCCTCAAACAGCGCGGTGCCGATGCCCTGGGCGACGCCGCCATAGGCCTGCCCCTCGACGATCATGGGGTTCACCATGCGCCCGCAATCCTCCACCACCACATAGTCGAGGATTTCGGTGGCGCCGGTCTTCACGTCCACGGCCACGAGGGCGGCGTGGGTGGCGTAGGAGAAGAGGCCCGTGTCCACGTCCGGCTTGTAGCCCTCGGTGACTTCCAGGCCGCCGGTATCCACGCCGTCCGGCAGAACCTCGGGCGTGCGATACCACGCGCGGCCGATTTCGGCGAAGGTCACGGAGCCGGTCGGCCCGTGGATGGCGCCGCCCTCGAACCGCACCTGATCGGCCGAACATTGCATGAGGTGGGCGGCCAGCGCCTTCACCTTCTCCGCCAGCTTCTGCGCCGCCTTGGAGACGGCGCCGCCGGCCATGACGATGCCGCGCGAGGCATAGGCGCCGGTGGAGAAGGGCGTCGTGGCAGTGTCGCCCAGCGTCACGCGGATCTGCGCGATGGGAAGCGTGAGGATTTCGCTCGCCACCTGCGCCAGCGTCGTCTCCAGCCCCTGGCCGATGGTGTGGATGCCGGCCTTCACATCGGCGCTGCCATCCGGATTGAGGCGGATGGTGGCCTGCTCATAGCCCGGCACCAGCGGCGTGCCCCAGGAGGCGAACACCTTGGTGCCGTGGGCCGATTGCTCGGTGTATGTGGAGAAGCCGACGCCGATGACCCGGCCGTCCTGTTCTCCCATCTTCTGGCGAGCGCGGATGGCCTCGAAACCGATCATTTCGCGGGCGGTGGCGAGCGAGGCGGGATAGTCGCCGCTGTCGTAGAATTTCTTGGTGATGTTTAGGTAGGGCATGGCCGAGGCGGGCACGAGGTTTTCCGCCCGCACGTCCACCGCCTCGCGGCCCACGGCGGCGGCCACCGCATCGATGGTCAGCTCCATGGCGAAGCACACGCCCGGCCGCGCCACGCCGCGATAGGGCGCGAAGGGCGGCTTGTTGGTGGCCACCGAATAGGTCTTGCAGCGATAGTGCGGCCAGATGTACGGCCCCGGCAGATTGCCGCCGGCCTGCGCCGCCTCGAGGCACGCCGTGAAGGGCCACACCGAATAGGCGCCAACGTTCACCGCGACTTCCGCGTCGAGGGCAAGCAGCTTGCCGCGCGCGTCCGCATAGGCGGTGATGACATATTCATGCTCGCGGGCATTGGCGCCGGCGGTGAGGTGCTCGCGCCTATCCTCGATCCAGCGGAAGGGGCGCTTGAGGGTCATCGCCAGCCACGCCACCAGCACTTCCTCCGGCTGGAGCAGGCACTTGTAGCCGAAGCCGCCGCCCACATCGGGCGGGGCGATGCGGATATGCGCTTCCGGCAGGCCCAGCGTCTCGGCGAGGCCGGCGCGGATCATGTGCGGCACCTGGGTGGAGGTGTTCACCACCAGCGTGTCGCTCTGGAAATCCCACCACGCCACCAGCCCCTTGCCCTCCATGGGGTGCATGCACTGGCGGCCGGTGCGGAAGCGCTTCTCCACCTTCACGGCGGCGGTGCGGGCGACCTCCTCGATGCCGCCGGAATCGAAGCTGGTTTCCAGGAAGAGATTGTCGCCCCACGCCTCGTGCAGCAGCGCGGCGCCGGGGGCGCGGCCGCTGTTGCAATCGACGATGGCGGGCAATTCCTCGTAATCGAAGAGGGTCGCCTCGCAGAGGTCTTCTGCCTCGGCGCGGGTAGGGGCATAGGCCATGGCGACAATGTCGCCGACGAAGCGCACCTTCTCCCGCGCCAGCGGCGGATGGGCGGAGAGCTTGTAGCCGGGGATGGTGGAGCGGGTGATGATGTCGGCGACGCCCGCGCAGTCGGCCGAGGTGAACACCGCGCCCTCATGCCCCTCGGGCTTGGTCACCGAAAGGATGCGCGCGTGGGCCACCGGGCTCCTGAGAAAGGCCACGTCGCTCATGCCGGGCATGCGGATGTCGCCGGCGAAGCGGCCGCGGCCCATCAGGTGGCGCGCATCCTCCTTGCGGCGGACGCGGGCGCCGATGCCTTCGCCGCTGACGGCGGGATGGGTCTCATGGTCCACGGACATGGCGTCCCTCTCTCCTGGCACTGGTGGGGCGGCAGAGGCCGCCGCCCCGCGTTGTTCATAGCGCGGTGGGTCCGCTCACGGCCATTTGGGGGCAGAGAAGCGGAAGCTGTCGAGACGATAGTCGGCGACGCGCATCCAGGAATTGGATTCGTTCAGGAAGGTCTTCCACGGCTCGTAGATCTTCTTGAAATCCGGGTTGGAGGCGGCGACTTCCGCGAAGGTCTCCAGCGTCGCCTTGTAGACGGCCTCCATCACCGGCTGCGGGAAGGCACGCAGCTCAACGCCGGCGGCGAGCAGGCGACGCAGCGCCTCGGGGTTCTTGGTGTCGTAGTTCGCGAGCATCATCAGATTCTGCTCGGTGGCGGCGGTCTCGAAGGCGGCCTTGAAGTTGGGGGGCAGTGCGTCCCAGGCCTCCTTGTTGGTCAGCGTGGTGATCTGGGCGCTGCCCTCCCACCAGCCGGGCGTGTAGTAATATTTCGCCACCTTGTTGAAGCCGAGCTTCTCGTCGTCATAGGGGCCGATCCACTCGGCCGCATCGATGGTGCCGCGCTCCAGCGAGGGATAGATGTCGCCGGGCGCGATCTGCTGCGGCACCACGCCGAGCTTGCTCAGGATGCGCCCGCCGAGGCCGGCGATGCGCATCTTCAGGCCCTGCAGATCCTCAAGGCCCTTGATCTCCTTGCGATACCAGCCGCCCATCTGCACGCCGGTATTGCCACAGGGGAAGG
>JAEWBL010000019.1 GCA_023391175.1 Pseudomonadota bacterium | reverse complement strand
CATCGCCCAGGGCTCCAAGAGCTTCGCCGCCGCCGCCCGCCTGTTCGCCCCGCGCATGCGCGAGGACGCGGTGATGCTCTATGCCTGGTGCCGCCACTGCGACGACGTGGTGGATGGGCAGGAGCTGGGCCACGGCCGCATCGCGAGCGCGCAGACGCCGGCCGAGCGGCTGGAGGCCCTGTTCGAGGAGACGCGCCGGGCCTATCGCGGCGTGCCGTCTTCCCACCCCGCCTTCGCCGCCTTCGCCGAAGTGGTCCGGCGCAACGATATTCCAGAGCGTCACCCCCTCGATCTGCTCGAGGGCTTCCGCATGGATGTGGAAGGCCGCCGCTACGACACCCTCGATGACACGCTCACCTACTGCTACCACGTGGCCGGCGGGGTGGGGGTGATGATGGCGCTGATCATGGGCGCGCGGGACGAAGTGGTGCTGGACCGGGCGAGCGATCTCGGCCTCGGCTTCCAGCTCACCAACATCTCCCGCGACGTGATCGAGGATGCCGGCATCGGCCGCATCTATGTGCCCGGCACCTTCCTCGACATGGAAGGCGTGCCCGAGGCGGAGATTGGCGCGCCGGAGCACCGGGCCGCCGTCGCCGCCGCCGTCGCGCGCCTCCTGGACGTGGCGGAGCCCTATTACGAACAGGCGGTGATCGGCATGGGCGCCCTGCCGTTCCGCGCCGCCGCGGCCGTGGGCGCGGCCCGCTGTGTCTACCGCGCCATTGGCACCGAGGTGCGCCGGCGCGGGGCGCAAGCGTGGGATGCGCGCGTCTCCACCACCAAGGCGCAGAAGATCGGCTACCTGATGCAGGGCATCGGCCTTGCCCTCTCCACCCGCCGCAGCGGGCCTCAGCCGCCGCGCCCGAAGCATTTGTGGACGCGGCCGCGATGACTCATTTCGCCGTCGTCGCCCCACCTCTGCCGGGGCATTACAACCCCTTGCTGGTGCTCGCGCGCGAGCTTGGCGCGCGGGGCCATCGCGTCACCTTCGTCCACATGGCGGATGCGGCTCGGCTGGTAAGCGGGAAGGGCGCGGGCTTCGCGGCGGTCGGCGCGCGGGATTATCCCGCCGGCGCCCTCGATGCCTATGTGAACCGCCTCGCCAAGCCCACGGGATTGTTCGGCCTGCTCGGCACGCTCAAGGCCACCGCAGCGCAGACCGACATGCTGTGTCGCGACCTACCCAGCGTGCTGCGCGACATCGGCGCGGACGCGGTGATCGCAGACCAGACGGAGGCCGCCGGCACGCTGGTGGCGCGCCACCTCGGCCTGCCGGTGATCTCCACCGCAACGGCGCTGCTGCTGAACCGCGAGGTCGGCGTGCCACCGCCGTTCGTGCCCTGGCCCTATGAGGAGGGCGAGAAGGCGCTGGTCCGCAACAAGGGCGGCTATCGCGTCACTGATTTCCTCATGTCGTCCATGCGCAAGGTGCTGA
This sequence comes from Pseudomonadota bacterium, assembly GCA_023391175.1. Lineage (GTDB taxonomy): Bacteria > Pseudomonadota > Alphaproteobacteria > Rhizobiales > Xanthobacteraceae > Xanthobacter. Next base: position 1,718 of record JAEWBL010000019.1, on the reverse strand, counting down.
CGCGGCACTGCGCAGCCTTCGGGCTCGACCCGTTCGCCGACGGCGGCTTTTCGCCACTGCTGACGGTGGCGCAGATGCCGAGGGGACTGGATTTCCCCCGCACCGAGCTGCCCGCCACATTCCACTACGGCTCCCCCTGGCGCGATGCCGCCGCCGTCCCGGCTGCGACGGCGCCGCTACCGGAGGTGGGAGACAAGCCGCTCGTCTTCTGTTCGCTCGGCACATTACAGGGCGCGCGGGCCGATCTGTTCCGCAAGGTCGCGCTGGCGGCCCGGGAAGTGGGCGTGCGCCTCCTCATCGCCCATGGCGGTCTTCTCTCTCCGGGCGAGGCCGGGCGGCTGAGTGACGTCGCCGAAGTGCGCGCGTTCATACCTCAGCAGGAGGTTCTGAAGCGCTGCGCGGCGGCCGTGCTCCATTGCGGCATGAACACGGTTCTCGATGCCATGGCCGAGGGTGTGCCGCTCGTCGCCATGCCAATCGCCTTCGAGCAGCCGGCCACCGCCGCACGCCTCGCCTATGCGGGTGTCGCCGAGGTGGTGCCCGCCGGCCGCGCCAGCCAGAAGCGGCTCACCACGGCGCTGCGGGCCGTGCTGGAACAGCCGCGCTATCGGGAGAATGCGCGGCGCATCGCGGACGAGATGGCGCAGGGGCGCGGCGTGATCGATGCCGCCGATCTCATCGAGGCGGCGGTGGTCAGGCCCGCGCTTGTGACCGTCTGAGGCGATAGAGCACCTGCCGCCGCAATGGGTGGCCGGGCGGCGTGGACGGCAGGTCGAAATCCCCTCCTTCGTCCCGCGCCATGCCGAGCCGTTCCATCACCGCCCGCGAGCGAAGGTTCGCCGGCACGGTGATGGCCACGATCTCCTCCAGCCCCAGCCTGTCAAAACCGAACGCCAGCGCCACCCGCGCCGCCTCGGTGGCATAGCCGCGTCCCCAGAAGGCAGGATCGAACCGCCAGCCGATTTCCACCGCCGGCGTGAAGTGCTCAGCGTAGGGCACATGCACCAGCCCGCAATAGCCGGCAAAGTCGGTGATACCGGGCACTTCCACAACCCACAGGCCGAAGCCATGGCGGACGAAATGCGCTTCAGCGCGATCCGCCACCGCATCGCTCGCGGCGCGGTCGGGCACCGGCATCAGGAATTCCATCGTGCGCGGGTCGGACTGCATGCGCCACAGGCCTTCGCGATCCGAGGGCCGCCATGGGCGCAGCGTGAGGCGTGCTGTGGTGAGCGTCGGGGCGGTCCTTGGGGCGGTCATGGCCGGCGCCTCATGCGCCCTCGATCACGCCGCGCAGGCGGTCCGCGGCCGCGGTGGAGGGGAGGGGACGACCTTCCAACGTCGCGACGGAACGGATGCCGAGCGCCGAGGTGAGCAGGATTTCCTCGGCCGATGCGAGATCGTCCGCCGTCAACGGCCGCTCCAGGGCTCCGGCGGCGATCACGTTCGCCCGCATCACGCCGGGGAGCACGCCTTCGGACAAAGGCGGCGTCACCAGCGCGCCGTCGATGACGGCGAACAGGTTAGCGATGGATGTCTCCGCCACGCCGTCGCGCGTGTTGAGCAGGATGGCGTCATCCGCGCCCCGTCGTGCCGCTTCTTGCCTGGCGAGGATGCCGTCGAGATAGTTGAGCGACTTCACCTGTGCCAGCGGCGAGCGATCGTTGCGGCGGGTGCCCTGCGCGATGACGAGGCGCGCCGGCGGCAAAGGCGGGGAG
>JAEWBL010000710.1 GCA_023391175.1 Pseudomonadota bacterium | reverse complement strand
ACCCTCGCCTTTAGGGGGACTTGCGCACCCCTGACGGCGCGCCTATCTTGCGCGTGCTTTCCCAAACGCAGGCGAACGCGCTTCCCTTCGGTCCGGCATCCGCTCTTGGCGTCGTCTTGAAGACGCTGTCCTGGTGGAGCCGTCTTGGTCCGGCCGGCGCGTCAGGCGGCGAGCTGCGTGCCCCCGGCTTCCCCTGAAGACCTGCGATCCCGTCCTTCCCTCCACCAGCCGACCCCGATATTGACCGATCGGCTCCCGGCCCCCCAATACCCATCGAGGCTTTCCCTTATGCGGGAAGTTAAACTTCAAGACCTCAAGTCCAAGACACCCGTCGAGCTCCTCGCCTTCGCCGAGGAGAATGAGGTGGAAAACGCCAGCACGCTCCGCAAGCAGGAGCTGATGTTCGCGATCCTCAAGCAGCTGGCCGCCACCGAGACGGAGATCATTGGCGAGGGCGTCGTCGAGGTTCTGCAGGACGGCTTCGGCTTCCTGCGCTCGCCCGAGGCGAACTATCTGCCCGGTCCCGACGACATCTATGTCTCCCCCTCCCAGATCCGCCGCTTCGGTCTGCGCACCGGTGACACGGTGGAGGGGCAGATCCGCTCTCCCAAGGAGGGCGAACGCTATTTCGCGCTGCTCAAGGTCAACACGATCAATTTCGAGGACCCCGAGAAGGCGCGGCACAAGATCAATTTCGACAACCTGACGCCGCTCTATCCCGACGAGCGGCTCAAGCTCGAGCACGATGAGCCCGCCGGCAGCAAGAAAGACTTCTCGCCGCGCATCATCGACATCGTGGCGCCCATCGGCAAAGGCCAGCGCGGCCTGATCGTGGCGCCGCCCCGCACCGGCAAGACGGTCCTGCTCCAGAACATCGCCAAGTCCATCACCGCCAACCATCCGGAGTGCTTCCTCATCGTGCTGCTCATCGACGAGCGGCCCGAGGAAGTCACCGACATGCAGCGCTCGGTGAAGGGCGAGGTGGTTTCCTCCACCTTCGACGAGCCGGCCGTGCGCCACGTGCAGGTGGCCGAGATGGTGATCGAGAAGGCCAAGCGTCTGGTCGAGCATGGCCGCGACGTGGTGATCCTTCTGGATTCCATCACCCGCCTCGGCCGCGCCTACAACACCGTGGTGCCGTCCTCCGGCAAGGTGCTGACCGGCGGTGTGGACGCCAACGCCCTCCAGCGGCCCAAGCGCTTCTTCGGCGCCGCGCGCAACATCGAGGAAGGCGGCTCCCTCACCATCATCGCGACCGCGCTCATCGAGACCGGCTCGCGCATGGACGAAGTGATCTTCGAGGAGTTCAAGGGCACCGGCAATTCGGAAGTCATCCTCGACCGCAAGGTCTCCGACAAGCGCGTGTTCCCGGCCATCGACATCACCCGGTCCGGCACCCGCAAGGAAGAGCTGCTGGTTCCTGCCGACACGCTCAAGAAGATGTACGTCCTGCGCCGCATCCTGAACCCCATGGGCACCGTGGATGCCATCGAGTTCCTGCTCGACAAGCTGCGGCAGACGAAGACCAACCAGGACTTCTTCGATTCCATGAACACCTGAGCGGTACACCTGAGCGCGCTCGCGCGCTCATCGCAGCAGGGCCGGACGACCTCCGGCCCGGTTCGCGCGGGAACGAATGGCCAACAGCGCCCGGCGCGTGATTCGCGCGCCTTTCGTTCCGCCCCTGTTCGGCGAAGCTCAAGCGCGGCGTGTCAATTCGGGACGATCCCGGATCCGTCCCTTCCCGTTTCGCGGCGTCCTCCCTATCTTGAGAGAAACCGGCGGGTTTTCCCCGCACCGTTTCTTTTGAGGATTGGCCATGTTCATCCAGACCGAAACCACGCCGAACCCGGCGACCTTGAAGTTCCTGCCCGGCCGTTCGGTGCTGGGCGAGGGCGTGCTCGACCTGCGTTCGGCCGAGGACGCCGAGCTTTCTCCCCTCGCCCAGCGCCTGTTCGACGTGCGCGGCGTGTCGGGCGTCATGCTCGGTTCCGACTTCGTGACGGTGACCAAGACCGACAGCGAGTGGCCGCAGATCAAGCCGGCCATCCTCGGTGCCATCATGGAGCACTTCATGTCCGGCGCCCCGGTGCTGTCCGAGGGCGTGAAGCCGGATGTGGGCGACGGCGACGAGTTCTTCGATGCCAAGGATGGCGAGATTGTCGCCACCATCAAGGAACTGCTGGAAACCCGGGTGCGTCCGGCCGTCGCCAACGACGGTGGCGACATCACCTTCCGCGGCTTCGAGGACGGCGTGGTGTTCCTCAACATGAAGGGCTCCTGTTCGGGCTGCCCCTCCTCCACCGCCACGCTCAAGAACGGCATCGAAAATCTGTTGAAGCATTTCGTGCCGGAAGTGGCGGAAGTCCGGGCAGTCTGACGGCGCGGACCCCGATTTGAGGTATTCGGGAACGGCCTCGTTAACCTTTCCCGAAAGTGAGCGTGCCGGGTTGCTTCCCCCCGCCACGGTTTCGGTTGATCGTGGCGGCGATCGGGGTGCCCGCGTTCATGTATGTCCTCGCCATAGACACGGCGCTTGCCGCCTGCTCTGCCGCGGTGCTCGACACCGAGACGGACAGCATCGTCTCGGGCGATTCGCTGCTGATGGAGCGGGGCCATGCGGAAACGCTGATCCCGCTGGTCGAGCAGGTCATGAGTTCCGCCGGTATCGATTTCGAGCATCTGGCGCGCATTGCCGTCACGGTGGGGCCCGGCAGCTTCACCGGCCTTCGGGTGGGCCTGTCCGCCGCCCGCGGCTTCGGGCTGACCGCCAATCGGCCGGTGGTGGGAGTGACGACGCTGGCCGCACTCGCCGCGCCCTATCTCGCCCACGACGATGCGGTTCCGGTGGTCTCGGCCATCGATGCCCGCCACGGCCATGTCTTCCTGCAGATGTTCGGCGTCGGCGGGCGCACGCTGATCGCGCCGCGGATCACCAGCGTGCGGGAGGCCGCCCGCTCGGTGGCCATCGGAGCGGTGCGGATTGTCGGCTCCGGGGCCCATCTCGTGGCCGATGCCTGGCCGCCGGCGGAAAAGCTTCCCGAGCTGGTCGACGATACGCCCGCCCCCGATGTGGCGTGGGTCGCCCGTCTCGGCTCCGTCGCCGATCCCGAAGCGGCCGAGCCGCGCCCGCTCTACCTGCGGCCTCCCGACGCCAAGCCGCAGGACAAGGCCCGCATCGCCCGCCGATGAAGCGCCTGCTCGATCGCCTGTTTCCGCCGCGCCCGCCGCTGCTGCGGGCCGCCACGGCCGCGGACATCCCCCATCTTGCCGCCATCCATGCCCGCGCCTTCGCGCGGGGCTGGGGCGCCGACGAGTTCGAGCGGCTCCTCGCCGACCGCGCCGTGCGCGCCCACGTGGCGGCGCTCGGCCCCCGCAAGCCACCGGTGGGCTTCGTCCTGTCCCATTGCGTACCGCCCGAATCGGAAATCCTGACCGTCGCCGTCGTCACCGACCGTCGCCGCCGGGGCATCGGCCGGGCGTTGGTCTCCTTCCATCTCGCGCGCCTCGCTGCGGAAGGCGTCTCGACCTCCTTCCTCGAGGTTGAGGCGGGCAACGCCGCCGCCCGCACGCTCTACGCCCGTCTCGGCTATGGCGAGGTCGGCCGGCGCCGGGGCTATTATGCGGACGGTGCCGATGCGCTGCTGCTGCGTCGCGACTTTTGAGCTTCGGCAAGCGAGTGGTGGCAAGCCTTTGTCCGCCCCCTTGCAGCGGGCAGGCGGCGGCGCGATAAGGCAAGGGAAAGTCCCCGGGTCGTCGCGGAGGTCCGCTTGAGCGGAAAGATCAGCCTCATTGAGGAAGCCTGCCTGGCCAAGGGCATGCGGATGACCGAGCAGCGCCGCGTCATCGCCCGCGTGCTGTCCGGCGCGCAGGATCATCCCGACGTGGAGGAACTGCACCGCCGCGCCGTGGCCATCGACGACAACATCTCGATCTCCACGGTCTACCGCACTGTGAAGATGCTGGAGGATGCCGGCATCATCGAGCGGCACGATTTCGGCGATGGCCGCGCCCGCTACGAGCAGATGCCTGACGAGCACCATGACCACCTGATCGATCTCAGGTCCGGCCAGGTGATCGAGTTCCGCTCCGAACAGATCGAGGCGCTGCAGGAGCAGATCGCCCGGGATCTCGGTTTCAAGCTGCGCGGCCACCGCCTCGAGCTGTATGCGGTGCCGCTCGACGAGGACGAGAAACAGTGAGCCTGTCCGGCGGGCCTGCTGCAGCGCCCGCTTCCGGCGACGGTCCTGCCGCGCCGACCGGGCTGGCGCCGCTCGGCCCCGAGCAGCCCGCGCTCTCGCGCTTCCTGGATCGCTTGCGCCTCGCCGGGGTGCTCGCCACGGTCGGGACGGTGACGCTGGTGGGCATTCCCCTCCAGTGGATCGCGCTGAAGCTGGGCCTTGATGC
>JAEWBL010000706.1 GCA_023391175.1 Pseudomonadota bacterium | reverse complement strand
GATCGCCCCTGCCGCGCCGCTGGCGCTGCCCCCGCCGGTGCTGGACCTCGATCCATTGGTCTCGGCCATGGGGCGGCTGGAGAAGACCATGACGGAGGCCGGCTCCCAGCGCGTGACCTCCGCTCTGGCGCAGCTTGCCGAGAGCCTGCAGGGCCTCGTCACCCACATGCGCTCGGAACAGGCGCTGCTGAAGCAGATGATCGAGCAGCAGCAGGCCCAGCAGGAGCAGATGCGGCGCCTGCTGGCGCGGGTCGAGGACGACGCCGGTCCGCGGCGCAACTGAGCGGAGGCGGCACCCATGGCCCTCGGAAGGCGCGGCCGCGACCGCCACATCGATTACTGGCCGGGCTTCGTGGACGCCCTGTCCACGCTGCTGCTGGTCTTCACCTTCCTGCTGTCGGTGTTCATCCTCACCCAATTCTTCCTCACGCAGGAGATGGCGGGGAAGGACGACGTGATGCAGCGCCTTCAGGCGCAGATCCGCCAATTGACCGACCTCCTCTCCCTGGAGCGGGCCAACATCCAGTCGTCCGAGAGCGAGCTTGCCTCCGTGCGCGCCTCGCTCGAAGCCAGCGAGAGCGAGCGCGACAAGCTGCGCGGGCAGGCCATCACCGTCCCCGCCCCCTCTGATACGGGCCGTGCCAACGCCTTGTCCCGCGAACTCGACAGCCAGAAGGACCTCGCCGCCCGCGCCGCTGCGCAGATCGAGCTTCTGAACCAGCAGATCGCAGCCCTGCGCCGGCAGATGGCGGCGCTGGAGGAAGCGCTCAACATCTCCGAGAAGCGCGATCAGGAGAGCCAGGCCAAGATCACCGACCTCGGCCGCCGGCTCAACGTGGCGCTGGCGCAGCGGGTGCAGGAATTGACCCGCTTCCGTTCCGAATTCTTCGGCCGCCTGCGCGACATCCTCGGCAACCGGCCGGACATCCGCGTGGTGGGCGACCGCTTCGTGTTCCAGTCGGAAGTGTTCTTCGATGCCGGCTCGGCGGTGATGAAGCCGGAGGCCATCGCCTCCCTCGACAAGCTGGCGGGCGCCATCCTCGACCTTGAGAAGTCCATCCCGCCGGACATCTCCTGGGCTCTGCGCATCGACGGCCACACCGACAACAGGCCCATCTCCAACGCCCAGTTCCCCTCCAACTGGGAACTCTCGGCGGCGCGCGCCATCGCGGTGGTGCAGTATCTCATCGCCAAGGGCGTGAGCCCCAACCACCTCATCGCCGCCGGCTTCGGTGAATACCAGCCCCTCGATACCGGCACCTCCGACGAGGCCCGCGCCCGCAACCGCCGGATCGAGCTGAAGCTGACGGAGAGGTAGTCCCTTTCTTGCCACCGTCATTGCCGGGCTTGTCCCGGCCATCCAAGGGGTGGCCGCGAACGCCTTCAGCCATCGTCCCATCGGCCCGACGTGGATGCCCGGCACAAGGCCGGGCATGACGGTGGTGAGGGGGAACGGGCTCCGTTCCTGCCCCCCGCGACGGCCCAGCCGTCGCCGTTCCCCGGACAAGCGACGGCATAGCCGGAGCGCCGAGCCGGGGTCCGGCGCAGACACCCGCGCAGCGGGGCAAAACCTGAGGGCGACTGGTTTCGGAAGCGCCTGCGGCGGGCCGTTGCGCTGGGCCCCGGCTCTCCTTCCACTCCGCTACGCTCCGTTGCAGTCGGCCGGGGCGCAAGCGTGGTTTGGGTGCGGGGGCTTGCGGATGGGGGAGAAGGTGGCAAGCTGGGGCGGTGTAATTTCAACCACGCACTTAGCGGACTGAATGGCCTTAGACCTCCAGCAAATGATAAAGGCGCCCCTAATCAATATTTTCCGAACCCGAACCCACATCACGTGAGTGAATGGACATTAAAATGGAATATCCGAACGACCAACCAGGGGTTCCACCATCCATTGAGAGCATAATAGAGGGAAAGATTTCATGGAAAAGAAGGGAGCAGAAAAATTATGAGATAATTGGATATTTTCTAACATGCCATTTAGCTATTGAGTATTATATTGATCAAATTCTTTTTGTAAAATATCCTGATTTAAAATGGGATAATGCGAGAATCAACTTTTCTTCAAAAATTTCCCTCCTGGGAGAAGATTTCTTTTCTCCAGAATTCAACCTATTTCCATCAATAAAATGCCTAAACTCGTTGAGAAATAAGATAAGCCACGATATTGATTAGGATATTTCTCTGTCCGATCTCAGGCCGATTAGCGAATTCATATCTTCAAAGGCCAAAGACAAAACTATAACACCAAAATCCGTAAAAAATATCCTAAATGTTTTTACCACAATGTGTTACGGTTACTTGGCGGGGACGATCTACTATCACGCAGATCGCCACCGCATAACGCGTTAGAATCAAAGCCCTCACCTCACCGCGAAAACTTCTTGTACTGAATCCGCTTCGGGATCACCGAATCCGTCCCCAGCCGGCGCTTCTTGTCTTCCTCGTAGTCCGCGAAGTTGCCCTCGAACCATTCCACGTGGCTGTCGCCCTCGAAGGCGAGCATGTGGGTGGCGACGCGGTCGAGGAAGAAGCGGTCATGGGAGATGATGACGGCGCAGCCGGCGTAGTCTTCCAGCGCCTCTTCCAGGGCACGCAGGGTGTCCACGTCGAGGTCGTTGGTGGGCTCGTCGAGCAGCAGCACGTTGCCGCCGCGCTGGAGCACCTTGGCGAGGTGGACGCGGTTGCGCTCACCACCGGAGAGCATGCCCACCTTCTTCTGCTGGTCGCCGCCCTTGAAGTTGAAGGCCGCGCAATAGGCACGCGAGGGGATCTCCTTCTTGCCGACGTAGATCACCTCGTTGCCGTCGGAGATTTCCTCCCACACGGTCTTCTTGTCATCCAGCGCGTCGCGGCTCTGGTCCACATAGCCGAGCTTGACCGAATCTCCGATGGAGATGGTGCCGCCGTCCGGCTTCTCCTGCCCGGTGATCATGCGGAACAACGTGGTCTTGCCCGCGCCGTTCGGCCCGATGACGCCGACGATGCCGCCCGGCGGCAGCTTGAAGGAGAGATCGTCGATGAGCATCTTGTCGCCGAACGCCTTGTTCAGGTGATCGAAGGCGATGACGTTCTGCCCCAGCCGCTCGGCGACAGGGATGACGATCTGGGTGGCGGAGGGCTGGCGCTCGGACGCGCGCTGCAGCAGTTCCTCGTAGCGCTGGATACGCGCCTTGTTCTTCGCCTGGCGCGCCTTGGGGCTGGCGCCGATCCACTCCTGCTCGCGGGAGAGGGCGCGCTGGCGGGCCTCGTCCTCGCGGCCCTCCTGCTGGAGGCGCTTCTGCTTCTGGCCGAGCCAGGAGGAATAATTGCCCTCGTAGGGAATGCCGCGGCCGCGATCCAGCTCCAGGATCCAGCCCGTCACGTTGTCGAGGAAGTAGCGGTCGTGGGTGACGATCAGGATCGCGCCGGGATAGGTGCGCAGGTGGCCTTCCAGCCAGTTCACCGTCTCGGCGTCGAGATGGTTGGTGGGTTCGTCGAGCAGCAGCAGTTCCGGCTGCTCCAGCAGAAGGCGGCACAGAGCGACGCGGCGGCGCTCACCGCCCGACAGGCGCGTCACCTCCCAGTCGTCCGGCGGGCAGCCCAGCGCGTTCATCGCCTGCTCCACCTTCGAATCGAGATCCCAGAGGCCCTGCGCCTCGATCTCGTCCTGGAGCTGGGTCATCTCGTCCGCGGTCTCGTCCGAGTAGTTCATGGCGAGTTCGTTGTAGCGCTCCAGAATGGCCTTCTGCTTGGCCACCCCGTCCTCAACGTTCTGCCGCACGGTCTTGGTGGGATCGAGCTGCGGCTCCTGCGGCAGGTAGCCCACGCGCACGCCCTCGGCGGGACGCGCCTCGCCGGTGAAATCCTTGTCGATGCCGGCCATGATGCGCAGCAAGGTGGACTTGCCCGCGCCGTTGTTGCCCAGCACGCCGATCTTGGCGTCCGGGTAGAAGGAGAGGTGCACGTTGTCGAGCACCTTCTTGCCGCCGGCATAGGTCTTGGTCATGCCGTGCATGTGGTAGGCGTACTGATAGGGGGCCATGGGCCGCCATCTCCTGAAAAGGGGTGCGGGAAAGTTGGCGCCGTTCTAGCCTCGCAGGCGAGGCGCGGCAAGGTTTGCAGCATGCTTCGCCACACGAAGGCAGCCGGCGCGCTCTGGAGGAAAAGATGGGTTCCGACCACCACCACCACAAGGACTGGCGCACCGACGGGGTGCAGGTGATCCCTGGCGACCGCCTCGATCCCAACACCGCCCAGACCCCCGGCATGAACCGCGCCACCGCCATCAACCGCGCCCGCGCCGGCGCCGAGAAGATCTGGGCCGGCACGGTCCACATCCACCCCGATGCCAAGACCGGCGCCCATCACCACGGCGATCTCGAAAGCGTCATCTACGTGGTCAAGGGCCGCGCCCGCATGCGCTGGGGCGAGAATCTGGAGTTCGTGGCCGAAGCCGGGCCGGGCGACTTCATCTTCGTCCCGCCCTATGTGCCCCACCAGGAAATCAACGCTTCCGCCGACGAGACGCTGGAATGCGTGCTGGTGCGCTCGGGGCAGGACCCGGTGGTGGTGAATCTCGACATCGAGCCGGTGGAGAAGCCGGAGGCGGTCAAGTGGATCGACCCGATCCATCGGGAGTGAATGCGCGTGCAGCCTTGTGCTGCAAGGCTTTTCGGCCGCGCTGCGGCCAAGCCATCCACAGGCCGGCGGAGAAAGAATGCAAAGGGGTGTTGCATTCGCCGCCGGCATTTTCTATAGAACCGCACCGCCGCCGACACACTGTCTCGCCGGCAAATGGATGCGGGTGTAGCTCAGGGGTAGAGCACAACCTTGCCAAGGTTGGGGTCGAGGGTTCGAATCCCTTCGCCCGCTCCAGTTTCTCTCAAGAAAAATCAATGACATGCCTTAGAAGGCGTGTCATTTTTGATGGAGACAGCGGCCGGGTTGGCGGCTCTTGTCTCCATATTGTCTCCAAGATGAATCGCAGAATCGGCTCCTCCCGGAAATCCTGGAGCAGGCTGCGGGGTAACGCCTTCCCCAAGCCAGGCTATGCTTCTCAAACTCCACCTCTCCTCACCGCGGACTTTTGCACTCCCGCTGCCGCATCATGGCTTTTCAAGCCCGGAGCGCTGGACGGCACGGCTTCCAGACCTCATGTCCTTAGGGAGCTCCACCCGCTCTGAGTTAGCTGTCTATAAACTCCGGCGACATGGGGCTGCCCACCGGTGAGCTGGTGGGATTGCATGCCGACGGCAGCGCAGCCCTCGAACTCGTACGGCTCCTCGTCCAACCCACGAGCAGATCTCGTATTGATAGACGGGCTCCGAACAATCGGCGGCTTTGGCCGAATGCCTGTAGAAGGCGCAGAGGTAGGATTGCTGGCGGCCGGAGAGGGCGGCTACTTTGCCTGCAATGCTCGTTCAGGATCTGTGGCACCCCCAGCGCCCGACGGAGCGAGAGGCCAAGCGATCCTACAATGTGCAGGCGGGACAGTGATGATGAACGGGGTTGACCAAGTTTCAAGCCACCTCAGCCTAGTCTCTCCGGATGTTCTGCGGATCCAGATCCCCCTTCCCTTTCCTCCTGGCGAGGTCAACGCCTGGTTGCTCCGCGATGGCAACGGTTGGACGCTGATCGATTCCGGCATCGACGATCCTGCGACGCGCGCACTGTTCGAGCACGTCCTGGCCAGCCCGCTCCTCGAAGGCCGGCCCATCGCGCGGCTCCTCGTGACCCATTTCCATCCCGACCATATCGGGCTCGCGGGATGGCTTCACGAGAAGACGGGGCTCGATCTCCACATGACCCGCCTCGAGTTCATGCAGGCGCGCCTCCTCCTGCTCGAGGACTCCGCCGCAGAGATGGCGCACCTGCTCGCCCACGTCCGGCGGTGCGGTGCGCCGCAAGAATTCCTGGATTTCCTGCCGGTCCGCGGCACCATCTATCCCAAGTGGGTCGGCCCGCTCCCGCATCACTACCTTCGCGTTGAGGAGGGCGACGCCTTCACCCTCTACGGCACTACATGGCGCGTCATGATCGGAGAGGGCCACGCGCCCGAAATGATCTGCCTCTACAGCGCCGGGCGCTCCATGCTGATCTCGGCAGACCAGATCCTGGGGCGCATCTCACCCCATATCGGCTCCTACGCTTCCGATCCCGTCTCCGACCCACTTGCGGCCTTCCTGGCTTCATTGACCAAGTTCGGAGGCCTTGCCCGAGGACACGCTGGTCCTGCCCTCGCACGGCGATCCCTTCATGGGCCTCCACCCGCGCATCGCCGCCTTGCGCGCCCACCACAGGGAACGGCTCGACAAGCTGATGGAGTTCTGCACCGAGCCGCGAACCGTGATGGACACGTTGAGCGTCCTGTTTCGGCCCCTTCCCGTACCGCAGATCGGCTTTGGCCTGAGCGAGGCTCTGGCTCATCTGCGTCATCTCTTTCGTGCCGGTGAGATGGCCCAGGTGTTGGAGGGCGACTGCTGGCGCTTCGAGCGCAGATAGCATTGCGATCTACCAAATAAGGCAGGCCCACTTGGCTAACGACGGGCGCCAAGCTGCGCCACTACAGCACAAAGGAACGTATGGGTCACTTCTGTCAGCGATGGTGAGCGGTCCGGAACC
>JAEWBL010000702.1 GCA_023391175.1 Pseudomonadota bacterium | reverse complement strand
CTCGTGGAATGCCGGGTGAAGCCCTATTACCTGCACCATCCCGACCTCGCCCCCGGCACCGGCCATTTCCGCCTGCCCATCGCCGAGGGACAGTCCATCGTACGCGGGCTGCGCGGGCGCCTCTCTGGTATCGCGCAACCGACCTATGTGCTCGACATCCCCGGCGGGGCCGGGAAAGTACCGCTCACGCCGGGCCATCTGGCCGCGACCGAGAGCGGCTATCAGGTGAGCGACAATTGCGGCGGTCTGCACGCCTATGCGGATGAGGGACAAGATGGCTGAGCTGCGCCGCATCACCCAGCCCGGACCTGTCGCGGCCGAGCGCATTGAGAGCGCGGTGGGCACGCTGAAGGTGCTCGATTTCACCCTCCAGCCCGGCCTCACCATCAATGCCGCCATCTGCGGCCCGCTTCTGGAAGCGGGCATGGGCGCGGCGCAGGTGGAGATTTCCGGCGGCGCATTCGGCCCGTTTACCTACGTGATGCCCGCCGCCTCGCCGGACGACACCCACGCCGCCTGGTACAGCCGCGCCTTCTCGCCCGAGGGCATCACAAAGCTGGAGCGCGGCAACGTCACCTTCGGACGGAAGGAGGGCGCGCCCTTCATCCACTGCCACGCCTTCTGGATCGAGCCGGACGGCAGCCGCCATGGCGGCCATGTGATGCCCCACGAGGCTGTCGTCGCCGAGCCAATCCGCGCCCGCGCCTATGGTGCGGCCGAGGTGGAGACATCAGCCGATTACGATCCCGAGACCAATTTCCCCCTCTTCACGCCCCATGCGGTGAACGCCCCCGCCGATGGCCCGCGCATCGCCTTCGCGCGGGTGCGGCCCAACACCGAGCTGTTCGGCGCGGTGGAGGACATCTGCCGCCGGCACGGCTTCAAGGGCGGGCGGCTGCGAGGCGGGGTGGGCAGCATCATCGGCGCCCGCTTCCACGATGCGCCGCAGGTGGAGGACTACGCCACCGAGGTGTTCGTGACTGACGGCACGGTGGCACCGGATGCGACGGGCGCGCTCATCGCCGACATCTCCCTCTCCCTCGTCGGCCTCTCCGGCGTGCTGGCCGCGGGGCGGCTGGTGCGCGGGGAAAATCCCGTGCTCATCACCTTCGAGCTGGCGGTGGAAGAGACCGCCGGCTGAGGGGGCCGGACAAGGCCGCCACGAGGCTTTCCAGGCTTTTGAGATCGTGGACGGCGCGCATCTCGTCCACCTGCGGCAGCATGGCCGCGACGCCCTGCGCCTTCGGCTCGAACCCCTCGTAGCGCAGCAGCGGATTGAGCCAGACGAGCCGGCGGCAGGAGCGCTTGAGGCGCGCCATCTCGCCGGGAAGCGTGTCGTCCACCTCCCGCTCCAGCCCATCGGTGAAGAGCAGGACGACAGGATTCTGCGCCGTGACCCGCCGTGACCATTCCACGTTGAACGCGCGCAGCGAAGCCGCGATGCGCGTTCCCCCGGCCCAGTCCCGCGCCGAAGCGGAAACGGCCGCCAGCGCCGCATCCGGATCGCGCCGCGCCAGCTGCCGGGTGACATTGGTGAGGCGCGTGCCGAACAGGAAGACGGACACCTTCCGCCGCCCCCCGAGCGCGTGGAGGAAGGAGAGGATGGGCCGCGAATAGTCCGCCATGGAGCCGGAGATATCCACCAGCGCCACCACCGGCGGCGGCTTCTGCTTCTCGCCGCGCCGCTTCAGCAGCACGAGGTCGCCGCCGGTCGCCACGGCGGCGCGCATCGAGGCGCGCAGATCGAGCCGACGGCCCTTCGGATCAGGCATCAGGCGGCGGGTGCGAGCGCGGTCGTCCGGCATCCGCAGTTGCGCGATGCGGCGGCGCGCCTCGGCGAGTTCGGCGGCCGACATCTGCGCAAAATCCTTGGTGCGCAGCACGTCCTCGACGGAGGCGGAGAGGCGCGCCTCCACCTCCACGCGGGGCTTTTCCACCTGCCGTTCGGTGCCGACCCCGGCGAACAGGGCTTCCTCCACCCGGCGGAGCACGCTCTCGCGCTTCTGCTCGCGCTGAGGCACGGCGACCGGCGAGAGCATGGCAATGAGCCGCTCCTGATGCGCCCGGCGGCGCCAGAACAGGCGGAAGGCCTGGTCGAACACCACGCTGTCCTCATGCCGCGAGACGAAGAGGGCGTGGAGCGTCCAGTAGAAGTCCTCGCGCGCGCCGACGCCCGCCATCTCCACCGCCGCCACCGCATCGAGAATGCGACCCGGCCCCACCTTCAGGCCGGCAGCCCGCAAGGCGCGGCCGAACCAGGCGATGTTTTCGGCGAGCCGCCCGTCCCCGGCTGTCAGGGAGGTCACTCCGCCGCGCGCGAGGCCTGCCGCGCCTCCTCGATGAGGCGCTCGATGCGGGGCGCGTCGGTGCGGGCGATGTCGTCCTGATACTTCAGCAACACACCCAGCGTATCGCCCACGAGGCCGGGATCGAGCGAGACCGCGTTCAGCTCCACCAGCGCAGAGGCCCAATCCAGCGTCTCGGCGACGCCGGGCACCTTGAACAGGTCTTCCTTGCGTAGCGCCTGCACGAAGGCCACCACCTCAGCCGAAAGCCGCGCGGGCGCATCCGGCAGGCGGGCGCGCAGGATCTCCATCTCGCGGGCGGCGTCGGGATAATCCACCCAGTGATAGAGGCAGCGCCGCTTGAGCGCGTCGTGGATTTCGCGCGTTCGGTTGGAGGTGAGAAGCACGATGGGCGGGGCGGCGGCCTTGATGG
>JAEWBL010000682.1 GCA_023391175.1 Pseudomonadota bacterium | reverse complement strand
CCCTGAATGGGCGAAGCGGCTCGGCGGGTCGCGCATGAGCGAACTGAAACGCGCAGGTGATAAGTACATCGGGAAGATCAACGACAACTTCCCGTGCCTTGATCGCCGCGGCAACGTCGTCCAGATGTGTTACGGCGCGGCCGACGTGGAGTTGACGGTGTTTACTCCTCGCAGGATAGAAGGCGCAGCGATGAGCCCGACGAACGAAGCAAGGCTCGACTGTGATACGTGCGTGTGGAACCCTCCGCCGAGCCGGATGACGTTCACTTGGATCCCCCAGTAAGCGGTTCGCGAGAGGTGTGCCGAAGCTCCTGCGCGCTGGTACCCGTTCCCAGGCCCTACCTGCGTAAGGGTGAGGGGGAGGATTCGGTGGATCAGGTCTCGGCTACTCTGCCTCCAGCGCCTTCTCACGTAACCACGTAACTGATCAGCTAGACCGTCGACGGCTGCGACCACATCGTGATGAGCACGATCAGGGGTGAGCCGAGCGCAGGGGGGGTGCAATAGGAGGCGCTTACACACCTCGATAAGGACCTCCGGGTCGGCTCATCGAGCCCGGGGCGGTTGCCTTCCTCAGTTAGGACGGCCTCGTAGTATTCGCAAGCAGCATCGTAGACCGGCAACTCGCCTCCATGGTCAAGCATGAACTGCATGTCGCGCACGATCTCGCCACGCATCGTTGTGTCTCGAGCCTGTGCCGACGACGCCGCGGGTCCGTTTGTAAGTACAGATCGAAACTGACCTGCCCCCTGGATCTATGCGGTTCGTTTCGCGAGTCCCAGGTGCTGTGAAGCAAACTCGATTGGCGTGAGGTTGTCGAGGGAGCTGTGCGGCCGGACCCCGTTGTAGTCGAGCCTGTACGCCTCGATCTTCTCCTTCGCGTCGTTCAGGCTGAGGAACCAGTTCTCGTTGAGGCACTCGTCGCGGAACTTGCCGTTGAAGCTCTCGATGTGCGCGTTCTCGGTCGGCTTGCCGGGGCGGATGAAGTCGAGCTTCACCTTGTGCTCGTACGCCCAGGCGTCAACGACGTGGCTCGTGAACTCGCTGCCGTTGTCGATGCGGATGACCTCGGGGACGCCGTGCAGCTCGGCGAGGCGCTGCAGCACGCGGACGACGCGGGCGCCGGGCAGCGAGTGGTCCACCTCGATGACGAGGCACTCGCGGGTGAACGTGTCGACGAGGTTGAGCGTCCGGAACTGCCTACCCGTGGCGAGCGAGTCCTGCGTGAAGTCCATCGTCCACTGCTGGCGCGGCTTCGTCGGTGGCGGCGGCAGGACGCGCACCGACGCGGTGACGCGCTTGCGCTTCTTTCGCCTGACTGCCAGCCCTTCCGCGCTGTAGACGCGGAAGACGCGCTTGTGGTTCACGCGGTGCCCGTCGCGCTCGAGCAGCACGTGCAGCCTGCGATAGCCCCAGCGCGGGCGCTGGGCGGCGTACGCTTTGAGCTTCTCGCGGAGCTCGACCGGATCCGCCCGCCGAGCTCGGTAGTAGTAGGTCGCCGGCGCGAGCCCGACGACGCGGCAGGCCCGCCGCTTCTTCATCGCGAACTCCGAGCGCAAGACCTCGACGGCCGCTCGAAGCGCGACGGGCCCGGTCATTTTTTTCCGAGCAGGTGCCTCAGCGCCTGGATGTCGAGTGCCTGGTCCGCGACCATCGTCTTCAGCCGGCGATTCTCGTCCTCGAGCGCCTTGAGCCGCTTCGCCTCGTTGACGTCCATGCCGCCGTACTTCGCCTTCCAGCGGTAGAAGGTCTGCTCGCTGACGCCCATCCGGCGGATGACGTCCTGGACCTTGGCGCCGGCGTCGACCTCACGCAGCGCGCGGATGATCTGCTCCTCGGTGTACTTGCTCTTGCGCATCCGTCCTCCACGTACAGTGAAGGACTCGCACTCCGAGCCGTCCAGTTTTCAGGGGGCAGGTCAAAACTGCCCACCGGGGTAACCAACGAGACCGTCAGTTTGCTCAGTCCCATCGTCGGCTTGATCGCTAGGGAACTGCAGGTCGAACACGAACCCACACTCGCCGCAGCGCAGCGTCAACGTGCAGAGTTTCGGGAACTGACGCTCATCTAGCTGATCGAGGCCGCCGCAACGATCACAGCGGATTAGCACGTCCGTCCCACGCCCGTGACGACAACAATAACACCTGGATGACCGCGCCGTTGACATCGATCACCTAGGTCTTACGTTTGCCGCGTGCCCGCCCCCTATTCGAAGCCCCGCCGAGTCGCTCTGTACGCTCGCACCTCGACCGCTCGCGACCAGAACCCAGCTATGCAGGTCGAGGACTTGCGAAGGCTGGCTCAGCAGCGCGGCTGGGAGGTGGTAGGCGAATTCGTCGATGTCGGACACTCTGGGTCGAAGGATCGCCGTCCCGAACTTGATCGCCTGATGGCCGACGTGGGTAAGGGCAAGATCGATGTAGTCGCCGTGTGGCGCTTCGACCGCTTCGCTAGAAGCGTTCGTCATCTCGTCACAGCCTTGGAGGACTTCCGGGCGAGGGGAATCGACTTCGTGTCGGTCTCAGACGGAATCGACACCTCGACGCCTGCCGGTCGGTTCACGTTCCACGTCATCGCCGCCGTCGCGGAGCTCGAGCGCGAGCTGATTCGGGAAAGGACGAGAGCAGGACTCGCCTCCGCTCGTCGCAGGGGTGCTCGGATCGGCAGACCGAGGGTTGTCTTCGATCTGGAGCGCGCTAGGGCTCTGCGCGCGTCAGGTAAGTCCCTGAGGAAGGTGGCCCAGGAGCTCGGCGTCGGCGCCGCCACACTCTGTCGCGCGATGGCATCAGCGGTCACCACGTGAGTTTCCCGGTGTCGAAGACGAGTATTGCTGATACGCTCCTCGTCGGGCATAGCTGCAGGGGGCGGCGATGGACGGGGAAACACTGCTGGCGTTCGGTGGTGGAATT
>JAEWBL010000598.1 GCA_023391175.1 Pseudomonadota bacterium | reverse complement strand
CCATGGAGATGCCGGCAGGATCGTCGGCAAGCTCTCAGAGCCTTTAGGGGCGGTGCCTTCGACTGTGCTGCGGAAGATGGATACGATCCTGGAAGCACGCCGGCACCGGACTCTTGACTGCTCCGCGTGCACGTCATGCGGGGGATTGGGAAGGGTCGTGACATAGCGCGGGACGAGATTGCGGCTGCGATCGCGACGTTGGCCGGAACGCAAAAAGCATGACTCGCTCTGCTGGGACGCACTGCGGCAGATCGAAAGCATTGGCATCAGGAGGTGTGCGGATATGATGCCGGTTGCATTCCGGGGGGATTCGCACCTTGTCGAGCTTTTACGAGCGGCCGATCCTGAATTCGCCCTATCGACCGCCTGCACAGCATCACCCGCTTGACCCGCACGGACAACCGCTCGATGGCGCTCCACGGTCGGGGCGACGCCCAGCACGGTTCATTGCGCCTGTTCCCTCGTCGCGAAAGAAGCCATCGGCGGGCCAGGGCGCCCTCGATCTCGAAACCTATACGGACTACGCCCTTATCAACGAGATCCGCGGCTACCTCGCAATTTGGCGGGCGGTGCGCAACCCAGCCGACTGGGGCGTGACGGCGGCGACGCAGCGCCTCCTGGAGCACTGGCGGCACCATAAGTTCAACGGCCCGAAGCCGTTCTTCTGTCAGATCGAGGCGGTGGAGACCATCATCTGGCTCACCGAGGTCGCCCCCCGCCGGGCGGCGACCAAAGGCATCCTGGATCAACTGGCCAAGGCCAACGAGGAGGCCAACCCGGCCCTCTTCCGCCTCGCCATGAAGATGGCGACGGGCACCGGCAAGACCACCGTGATGGCCATGCTGATCGCCTGGCAGGCGGTGAATGCGGCGCGCAAGGCCTCCAAGGACTTCTCCCGCGCCTTCCTCATCATCGCGCCGGGCATCACCATCCGCGATCGGCTGCGCGTGCTGCTGCCAAGCGAGCCGGACAATTATTTCGAGACGCGGGAGATCGTGCCGCCGGAGATGCTGCCGGACATCCGCCGCGCCGAGATCGTCATCACCAACTATCACGCCTTCCAGCATCGCGAGACGCTGGCGCTGCCGAAGGTGGCGCGGAGCTTCCTGCAGGGCAATGCGCCCGAGCCGATCCGCACCACCGAGACCGACACGGAGATGCTGGAGCGCGCCTGCGGCAGGCTCCTGAAGTTCGAGCGCGTCAACGTCATCAATGACGAGGCCCACCACTGCTACCGCCACAAGGTGGGCGGCGATGAGGAGGGCAAGCTCACCGGCGAGGACAAGAAGGAGGCGGCGGAGAACGAGGAGGCGGCGCGCCTCTGGATCAACGGCATCGAGGCGCTGGACCGGCACCTTTCCAAGGCCGGGCGCGGGCGCGGCGTGCGGGCGGTCTATGACCTCTCCGCCACGCCCTTCTTTCTGTGCGGCTCGGGCTATCCGGAGGGCTATCTCTTTCCCTGGGTGGTCTCCGATTTCTCTTTGATGGACGCCATCGAGAGCGGCATCGTGAAATTGCCTCGGGTGCCGGTGAGCGACAATCTCACGCGGACTGGCACGGTGGTGTTCCGCAACCTGTGGAAGGAGATCGGCAAGGACCTGCCGAAGTCCGCCTCCGGCGCCGGCAAGCTCAGCCCGCACGATCTGCCCAATCTGCTCAAGACCGCGCTCAACGCTCTCTACAGCCATTATGAGAGCGTGTTCGCGGCGTGGGAGCGGGCCGGCATCGGCGTGCCGCCGGTGTTCATCGTGGTGTGCCAGAACACCGCCATCTCCAAATTGGTGTTCGACTGGATCGCCGGCTGGGAGACCGGCGGCGAGGGCGAACGGGCCGGCTTCTTCCCCGGCCATCTGGAGCTGTTCCGCAATTATGACGAGCACGGCGGCCGCCTGCCCCGGCCGCGCACGCTGCTGATCGACAGCCGGCAGATCGAGGCCGGCGGCACGCTGGACAAGAGCTTCCGCGAGGCGGCGGGGCCGGAGATCGAGCAGTTCAAGCGCGAACTTCTGGCGAGACAGGGCGCCGGCAGCGTCGGCGCGGAGGTGGACGAGGCGGACCTTTTGCGCGAGGTGATGAACACCGTGGGCCGGCCCGGCCGCCTCGGCGAGCAGATCCGCTGCGTGGTGTCGGTCTCCATGCTCACCGAGGGCTGGGACACCAACACCGTCACCCACGTCCTCGGCGTGCGCGCCTTCGGCACCCAGCTTCTGTGCGAGCAGGTGGTGGGGCGGGCGCTGCGCCGGCAATCCTATGAGGAGAACCCGGCCACCGGCCTGTTCGAGCCGGAATATGCCGACATCATGGGCATCCCCTTCGACTTCGCCTCCACCCCGCAGGAGACGAAGGTGACGCCGCCGAAGCCGGTCACGCGCGTCCACGCCATCAGGGAGCGCGCCGCGCTGGAGATCGTCTTTCCCCGCGTCAGCGGCTACCGGCGCGAGGTGGAGAGCGAGCGGCTGGAGCCGACCTTCTCGGAGGACAGCCACCTCGTCATCACGCCGCAGGATATCGGCCCCACCTCCGTTCTCATGGAGGGGATCGTTGGCGCGGGCGTCACCATCTCGCCCACCGTTCTAGCGCGGCTGCGGTCCTCGGAGATCAGCTTCAACCTCGCCAAGCACCTGCTCTATTCGCGCTTCCGCGACGAGGACGACGTGCCCAAGCAGCACCTCTTCCCGCAGATTCAGCGCATCGCCCGGCGCTGGATCGAGGAGGGCTATCTGGTGACGAAGGACGTGCCCATGGGCGCCATCCTCTATCAGGACCAGCTCGACCGCGCGGCGGAGAAGATCGACATCGCGCTCACCCGCGGCGGCGGCGGACGGGTGGTACATCGAAATGTCGCACAGACATCTATGTGGTGCTCGGTGGACTAATATGCCGCATCTATACGTTGCAAATACAGACAATGAATGGTTTGACTTCCTGAAAGCCAACCAACCCCTTGAGGATATCAATTTTTGGAAACCAAGCCCTCAGGTTTTCAAGGCGGTAGATGAAGGCGAATTATTTGTTTTTCGCCTCAAGAGCCCCCGAAATGTTATCGGTGGATATGGCATCTTGGTCAGCAGCATCAACGTCCCGATTCAATTTGCATGGGATTCATTGGGAATCGCCAATGGACACAAATCACTCGACGAGATGATGCGCGTAATTCGTCGATACAGGACAGATCAAACGATCACACCTCAGACACTGATCGGATGTCGCGTCTTGTCAAACCCGGTATTTTTGGAACCCCATGAGTGGTTTCCAGTTCCCTTGGACTGGTCTAGCAACATCGTTACAGGCAAAGTGTACAATACCGAATCCGACGAAGGGGGCCGCCTGGTTCGAGAACTGGAGTTTAGAACAAATTCGACGGTGCTTTTTGAACGTGAGCGCACGAAATTTGACGGCTTTGGAGAAACCCCGCAAGCTCGTTACGGAGCGCCCATCGAAGTCCTT
>JAEWBL010000541.1 GCA_023391175.1 Pseudomonadota bacterium | reverse complement strand
AGCGCACCACGTCGGTGCGGCGCGGATCGATGACGATGAGCTTGGCACCCTGGCGCAGCCGCTTCTTGAGGCGCGAGCCGAACACCGGGTGGCCGTCGGTCGGGTTGGCGCCGATGACCATGATGACGTCGGCATATTCGACCGATTTGAAGTCCTGCGTGCCGGCCGAGGTGCCGAGCGTGACACTGAGGCCGTAGCCCGTCGGCGAGTGGCAGACGCGGGCGCAGGTATCGACATTGTTGTTGCCGAAGCCGGCGCGGATGAGCTTCTGAACGAGATTGGTTTCTTCGTTCGTGCAGCGCGAGGAGGTGATGCCACCCACCGCGCGGCGGCCATACTTGGCCTGGATGCGCTTGAACTCGGAGGCGGCGTAATTGATCGCCTCCTCATAGCTCACTTCCTTCCACGGCTCGTGGATGGAGGAGCGGATCATGGGCTTGAGGATGCGGTCCTGGTGGACGGCATAGCCATAGGCGAAGCGGCCCTTGACGCAGGAATGGCCGCGGTTCGCCTTGCCATCCTTGTAGGGCACCATGCGCACCAGCTCGTCGCCGCGCATCTCGGCCTTGAAGGTGCAGCCGACGCCGCAATAGGCGCAGGTCGTCACCACCGAGTGCTCGGGGGTGCCGATGTTGTACATGGCCTTTTCGTTCAGCGTCGCGGTCGGGCAGGACTGGACGCAGGCGCCGCAGGAGACGCACTCCGAGGTGAGGAAGCTCTCGTCCATGCCGGGCGAGACGCGGCTGTCGAAGCCACGGCCGGAGATGGTGAGCGCGAACGTGCCCTGCACTTCCTCGCAGGCGCGGACGCAGCGGTTGCAGACGATGCACTTCGACTTTTCATAGGTGAAGTAGGGGTTGGACTCGTCCTTGCCCAGCTTCGTGTGGTTCTCGCCCTCGTAGCCGTAGCGCACGTCGCGCAGGCCGACGACGCCGGCCATGTCCTGCAATTCGCAGTCGCCGTTGGCCGAGCAGGTCAGGCAGTCCAGCGGGTGGTCGGAGATGTAAAGCTCCATCACCCCCTTGCGGATCTTCTTGAGCCGCTCGGTCTGTGTCTTCACCACGATGCCGTCCGCCACCGGGGTGGTGCAGGAGGCGGGGGTGCCGTTGCGACCCTCGATCTCGACGAGGCACAGGCGGCAGGAGCCGAAGGCGTCGAGCATGTCGGTGGCGCAGAGCTTGGGGATCTGGTTCCCCACCTCCATCGCGGCGCGCATGATGGAGGTGCCTTCCGGCACCTGCACCTTCATGCCGTCGATGGTGAGCGTGACCAGCTTCTCCGACTTGGAAGCCGGCGTGCCGTAGTCGATTTCATGGACGAGCGACATGGGGGCGTTCCTTTACGGTCATTCGGCCGCGGCCGGGAGCTTCGGCGTGGCGCCGAAGTCTTCCGGGAAATGGGTGAGGGCGCTGACGACGGGGTAGG
This sequence comes from Pseudomonadota bacterium, assembly GCA_023391175.1. Classification (GTDB taxonomy): domain Bacteria; phylum Pseudomonadota; class Alphaproteobacteria; order Rhizobiales; family Xanthobacteraceae; genus Xanthobacter. Next base: position 1,979 of record JAEWBL010000541.1, on the reverse strand, counting down.
GCGTGAAGCCGCCGAGCGCGCAGAGCGAGCCGAGCTTCATGGTGTGGCAAAGGTCTTCCAGCAGCGCGAGGTTTTGCTCGCGCTTCTCGCCGGCGACGATCTTGTCGATGGTCTCGACCCCCCGGGTGGAGCCGATGCGGCAGGGGGTGCACTTGCCGCAGCTTTCGTGGGCGCAGAACTCCATGGCGAACTTGGCCATGTGGGCCATGTCCACCGTGTCGTCGAACACCACGATGCCGCCATGGCCGATGAGCGCGTCCTTGGCCGCAAAGGCCTCGTAGTCGAACGGCGTGTCGAACTGGTGCACCGGCAGGTAGGCGCCCAGCGGTCCGCCCGCCTGCACCGCCTTCACCGGACGCCCGGAAGCCGTGCCGCCGCCGATCTCCTCGACAAGCTCGCCCAGCGTGATGCCGAAGGCGGTCTCGAACAGGCCGCCGTGCTTGATGTTGCCCGCGAGCTGGATGGGCATCGTCCCGCGCGAGCGGCCCATGCCGAAGTCGCGATAGAACTTGCCGCCCTTGTCGAGGATGATCGGCACGGTGGCGAGGGAGACGAGGTTGTTGATGACGGTAGGCTTGCCGAACAGGCCCACATGCGCCGGCAGCGGCGGCTTGGCGCGCACGAGGCCGCGCTTGCCCTCAAGGCTCTCCAGCAGCGAGGTTTCCTCGCCGCAGACATAGGCGCCCGCGCCCATGCGCATTTCCATATCGAAGGAAACGCCCGAGCCCATGATGTTGTCGCCGAGCAGGCCCGCCATGCGCGCCTTCTCGATGGCCTTCTCCATCACCACGAAGGCGATGGGATATTCCGAACGGCAGTACACGAAGCCCTTGGTCGCGCCCACGGCGAGGCCGGCGATGGTCATGCCCTCGATGAGGCAGTAGGGGTCCGCCTCCATGATGAGACGGTCGGCGAACGTGCCAGAGTCGCCCTCGTCGGCGTTGCAGACGATGTATTTCTGGTCCGCCGGGGCGGCGGCGACCGTGCGCCACTTGATGCCGGTCGGGAAGCCCGCGCCGCCACGGCCGCGCAGGCCGCTCTCGAACACTTCTTCCACCGTGCCGGACGGCCCCAGCTCCAGCGCGCGCTTGAGGCCGCGATAGCCGCCGTGCGCCTCGTATTCGGTGAGGGAGAGCGGATCGATGATGCCGATGCGGGCGAAGGTGAGGCGGGTCTGCTTCTTCAGCCAGGGCAGCTCATCCACCACGCCGATGCACTTGGGGTGATCGGCGCCGTGCAGGAAGCCGGCGTGCAGCAGTTCGTCCACCTCGGCGGGCGTGACCGGGCCGTAGCCGATGCGGCCGCGCTCGGTCTCGATCTCCACCAGCGGCTCCAGCCAGAACATGCCGCGCGAGCCGTTGCGGGTGATGTCGGCGGTGATGCCGCGGGCGAGGAGGCCGGCCTCAAGCCGCTTGGCGACGCGGTCGGCGCCGCAGGCGATGGCAGTGGCGTCGTTGGGAACGAAGATGCGGGGGGACTTCATCACACCTCTCCGAAGTGCTTGCCGGCGGCGACGCACTCGGCGATTTCATCGACGGTAGCGCGGTCGAGGCGGCCCACCAGCTGCCCGTCCACCAGGGCGGAGGGGGCGCAGGCGCACAGGCCGAGGCAGTAGATGGGTTCGAGCGTCACCCGGCCGTCGGCCGAGGTCTCGCCCATGGCGACGCCCAGTTTCTCTTCCGCATAGGCGGTGAGAGCGGTGCTGCCCATGGACTGGCACGCCTCGGCGGCGCACAGCTTCACCACCGTGCGGCCCGGCGGCTCGCGGCGGAAGTCATGATAGAAGGTGAGGACGCCATAGACCTCGGCGCGGGAGAGGTTGAGCGTCTCCGCGATCATCGGAACCACGGGATCCGGCACGAAACCGAACGTCTCCTGCAGGGCGTGCAGGATCGGCATGGTCGCCCCGTCGAGATGCTTGTGTTCCGCGATCACCTGCGCTGCGCGCTCGGTGCTCCAATCCTCATAGACCGCCATGG
>JAEWBL010000439.1 GCA_023391175.1 Pseudomonadota bacterium | reverse complement strand
TCATCAATGTGCTGCGCGGCGAGATGAGCGTCGTCGGCCCGCGCCCCCATGTGCCCAACATGAAGGTGGCCACCAACGTCCGCTACGAAGCCATCAGCCAGTATGTGGCGCGCTACCGCATGAAGCCGGGCATCACCGGCTGGGCGCAGATCAACGGCATGCGCGGGGGCATCAACACGCTGGAGAAGGCCGAGCGCGGCGTCGAGCTCGACCTCTTCTATATCGAGCACTGGTCCATATGGTTCGATATCAGAATCATGCTGCTCACCGTCACCAAGGGCATGGCTGGTCCGTCGGTCTTCTGACCCTTGTGGTGATACTGGCCCTGGTCTTGTCGGGGGCCGCCGTGTCGCCGGCCGCCGCCGCGGGCCGTCCGTTCCTCGCCTATCACGCCTCGTGGACGGAGGTCGTCACTGACGATCCAGCCGAGACGCGGCTTGCTCGGCTGCCCGGCTATATCACCCATGTGGCGCTGGGATTCACGAGGCCGGACCTCACCTATTCCGGCAATCTCGACCTCTCCGGCACCGGGCTGCTCTTCCCCTTTTCCGGGCAGGTGCTGAAGGACGCCATCGCGCTGCTCAAGACCCGGCATCCGGCCGTGCGGGTGCTGGTGTCGGTCGGCGGCTGGAAGCATTTCGGGTGGGATGCCCGCAATTTCGATGCCTTGGCCCGGCTCATCGCCGACCTCGGCGCGGATGGCGTCGATCTCGACTATGAGACCGAGAATCCCGCCTGCACCCGTACCGAGGGACGCGTCGCATGCGCCGAGGATGCGCGCTCTGTGGCTGTCCTGTCGGATCTGCGCCGGGCGGTCCCGCGCCCCGCGCTGCTCACCCTTGCCGGCTGGAACGTGGGCGCCTACGGGGAGGGCGCCTTCGCCGGCGCCGAGCCACGCAATGGCCCCTATGTGGGCATGATGCTGGCCATGCTCCGCTCGCCCGCGGCGCAGAGCCTCGATCTCGTGTCCGTCGTGTCCTATGACGGCGGCCCGACCTACCGGCCCGATCAGGCATTCCGCGCCTACCGGCGGGTGTGGAAGGGGCCGCTTGCCCTCGGCATCCAGGTGATGCCGTCGGACGCAGGCGATGCGCGCTTCTCGCTGGAGCGCACGGCGCGCCTCCTGTCGGCGGTGAAGGACGATCCGCTCGCCGGCGGCATGCTCTATGCGATCGCCGAGGTGCCGCCGGGGCCGCCCGGCCCCGACAATCCCGACTACCGCTCCTTGATGGTCGCGATCTGCGTCACCCTCGATCTCGCCGATTGCGCGGCGACCATCCCCTGAGGCAGGCGCCTCAGCGCCGCCCTTCCACCGTGTCCACCAGCTCCGCCATGGAGCAGGTGATGTGGTAGAGCGAGGAGCCGGGCGCCGGCATGGGCACGAAGCTGCCGTCGGGGTTCAGCACATCCTGCCACGTGCCGGGCACGGGCATGTCGAGATAGAGCTTGAGGCCGCGATAGGCGTTGCGTGCCTCGTCTGCCTCCTGCGCGCTGCCGGTGCGGCGCAGGCGGGCAAGGGCGATCTTCAGCCGCTCGGTCTGCGGCCAGAGGCGCGCGGTGGGCTTGTGGACGGTGCCGTCGGTCAGCACCTCGTTGATGGCGACGCCATTCACCGCGTCGATGCCGGTGCGCCGGCCGAAGGCGGTGAGGCGGTCGGACACCTCAGCACCCGGCCAGCCCCAGGCGGAGAGGCCCTCGAACAGCCACGCCCATTCGAAGCAATGGCCCGGCTCCACGATGGTGCCGTCCACGCCGGGCGCGGGCTTCAGGTCGTCGGTGAAGTATTCGAGGAGCGCGCCGGTGGCCGGATCGATGAAGCGGTCGCGGCAGAGCGTCGCCATCTCTTCCGCGAGTGCCTTCCAGCGCGGCGCGCCGGTCACGGCATAGAGCGCCGAGAAGGCCTCGAAGAAGTGCATGTGGGGGTTCTGGTGGCGGTGCGGGCGCGGGATGTCGTGCTCGACGAACCCACCGGCCGGATGCCGCCAGCCCGCCTCCAGCGCATCGGCGAGACTGTCGGCGACGTCATAGAGATCCCGCCGCCCCAGCGCCTTGCCGGCATGGCCCAGGCAGAACAGCATGAAGGCCTGATCGTAGAGATCGGCGCGCGCGTCCAGCACGGCGCCGTCCGTCGTGAAGCGGTGGATGAAGAGACCGTCCGGCCGCCGCCCGTGGGCGAGGAGATAATCCACCGTCTCGCCCGCGAGCATCTGCCATGGGCCGTCCCAGCCGAGGCGGCCAAACTCGCAGAAGGAATAGGTGTGCCGCGCCTGCACGAACAGGCGGCGCGGGGCGTCGTCGGGTTGACCCGCCACGTCGAGCCGCTCGGCGAACAGGCCCTTGGGATCGCGCCCGACCTGCGACCAGAGCGGCGCCGCAGCACCGAACATCCAGGCGCGGGCGTCGGCCGCGAGGTCGGCGAGGGGATGGGAGGTGGCACCCGTGGTCTGGCCGGTCATGGCTGCGGCTCCGCGGTGGTGGTGGCGAGGATGGCGCGGGAGAAGGCGAGAAGGTCGCCGCCCGGGAAGAGATGGCCGGCAATGCCGGCGGCCTTGGCGGCGGCGATGTCAGTGGGATTGTCGCCGATGAGGAAGCTGCGCGCCGTGTCCACCGGCCAGTTCGCCATCAGGTCCAGGATCATGCCGGGCTCGGGCTTGCGCCAGGCGTGGGAGCCGCGGTAGCGCTCCACCGTGCCTTCGGGATGGAACGGGCAATAGCGCCAGTCGTCCAGCTCGGCCCCGACCTCGCGCAGTTCCGCCTGCACGAAGGCGTGCAGGACGTGGATCGCCTCTTCCTCGTAATAGCCGCGCGCGACGCCGGCCTGATTGGTGACGAGAAAAACGTAATAGCCAAGGTCGTTGAACAGCTTGATCGCTTCCCTCGCACCCTCGATCCAGGTGAAGTCCTCGGCGGCGTGCACATAGCCGGTATCGACGTTGAGCACGCCGTCGCGATCGAGGAACACCGCCGGGCGGCGGCGGCGGGCGGGCACGCTGGTCTGGGCCGCCGCAAAGGTCTCGGGGATGCCGATGTCGATGAAGAAGCCGTCATAGGCGACGCCGGTCACGCGCCCTTCCGCCACGAGGCGGGGCAGGAGGTCCGCCTCCAGCGAGGAGGGCATGCCGAGCCCTTCGATGACGTCCCGGCGCACATAATAGACGCCGCCATTGATGAGCGCCTCCGGCAGTCCGGCCCCCCGCGGGCGGACAGCGGCGACGCGGGTGCCGTCGAGCGCGATGGTCTCGTAGCGGTCCGGGTTCTGAACGAGACGCAGGCCCATGCCGAAGGCCGCACCGTTCTTCCGCGACGTGGCGACGAGATCCAGCCAGTTGAAGTCGAACCAGGTGTCGCCGTTGACGAGCAGGAAGCTCTCGTCGAGCAGCGGCAAGGCGTTGACCAGCGCGCCTCCGGTGCCGAGCGGCGTCTCCTCCAGCGAGATGTCCACCGTGCAGTCGAAACGGCCGGGCACGTCCGTGCCGGTGATGTACGTCTCCACCACCTCGGCCCGGTAGCCGGCGAGCAGCAGGAACTTGCGGAATCCCCGGCGCCGCGCCTCGGCGATCAGCACCTCCACGAAGGGGACATCGCCCACCTTCAGAAGCGGCTTCGGCGTGTCCTTGGTGAGCGCGCCGAGGCGGGTGCCGAGCCCGCCCAGCAGGATGACGCATTGCTCGGTCACGCCAGCTCCTCTCGCAGCAATTCCGTTTGGGGCTCATAGCACGGCGCAAGCCACCGCGGGTGTCGCCGCGGTGACGAAGGGCGCCGGTGCGTGGGTCCGTTCGGGCTCAGATGCCGATGGGCCAGCCCTCGGCACCGTCCATGGAGAATTTCACCGCACTGGCATCGCCGCCCGCCTCGTTCAGCGCGCCGATGAGGCGGTAGCGGTTTTCAGGATCGGTGAGGAACATGAGGAAGCCGCCGCCGCCCGCGCCCGAGACCTTGCCGGACCAGGCGCCGGCCGCAATGGCGGCGTCGTAGAGCTTGTCCACCTGCTCGGTGGCGATGCCGGCGGCCGTGGCCTTCTTGGACGCCCAGGAGCGTCCGAGGATTTCGGCCGTGGCGCGGATGTCGCCGCGCAGCAGGGCCAGCTTCATGTCGATGGCGTCCTGCTTCAGCTTGTGCATGTTCTCGATGGTCTTGGCGTCCATCTGCTTCAGCCCCGCCACCTGCTCCTTGATGATGGTGTCGGAGCGGCGCGACTGGCCGGAAAAGCAGATGACGAGGGACGCCTCGAACTCGTTGAGATGCTCGCGGCGGATGCGCAGCGGGTTCACGATCACCCGGTCGGAGGGCAGGAACTCGATGAAGTTGAGCCCGCCGAAGGCCGCCGAATACTGGTCCTGCCGGCCACCGGCGAGGCCGAGCTGCTTGCGCTCGATGTCGAAGGCGAGCTTCGCCACGTCATAGGGGCCGAGCGGCAGGCCGAGGGCGTAGGTGAAGGCTTCGATCAGCGCCACCACAAGGGCCGAGGATGCGCCGAGCCCCGAGCCGGCGGGCACGTCGATGGTGGTGGACATGGTGAGCGGCAGCGCCACGCCGTCGCAATAGCTCTTCATCATGTGAGTGTAGACGGCCCGATGCAGCATCAGGCCTTCGGTGATGGGGTGGTCGAGGCTCGGCTCGAGCACCTCTTCGGTCCCCACGTCGCGGGCCCGCAGCACCAGGGCACCAATGCGGTTCACCCGGATATGGGCGTAGGCGAAGCGGTCGATGGTGGCATTGAGCACGTTGCCGCCGTGCTCGTCGCAATAAGGGGAGAGGTCGGTGCCGCCTCCCGCAAGACCCAGGCGCAAAGGTGCGCGCGCGCGCACGTTCAACGCATCGCCGATTGCCATGGTACGCGACCCCCTTCGCAGAAATGGGCTGGACGAGCGCGGCTATCTAGAAGGTCATTCTTCTTACTAAGACGTGACCATGGTCATTGTTCGTGCGCAAGACGGCAGCTTTTTTCGCGCGCCTGCGACAAGTTGGATGTCCTCTGCGCGGGAGGCCGGCGAGCACCGCGATCAGGACATTGGGCGGCCTTGTGCTTGACGGTTCGTCTGCTATGTCTGGCGGTGTCGGGGGACGGGGGCGCTGCTTCGACGGCGCTCCGCGCAATGCGGGAGAATGGCGTGTCCGGGATGTCTGCCGGGGTACGCGAACAGCTTGTGCCGTGGGGCGTGCTCCTCGGCCGCGCCCCGCCAGTCGCGAACCGCGATCTCCGTTTGCCCGAAATCAATTCGCCCAAAACCTCTTCGCCCGACATCTTGGGTGTTCGACTGTCCGCTGCCCGGGACGGGAGGACAACCCGCGCGGGAACACGACCGCGGGGCCGCGTTCTGCTTTCAATCCCCTTCTGCTGACGGAGTATCACGTGATCACCACGGGCCTTGCCGGACTGGATGGAAAGACCCCCGACGTCCTGATCGTGGGCGCGGGGCCGGTGGGCATCTCCATGGCGCTGGTGCTGGCGCGGTCCGGCCGCTCCGTCGTCCTGCTCGAGTCGGGCGGTCCGGCACCGGAGCCTGTCGCGCAGGCGCTCTCGGATGCCGAGATCGTCGATCCCAATACCCATGTCACCATGGCCATCGGCGTGCAGCGCAGCCTGGGCGGCGCGTCGAACCTGTGGGGTGGCCGCTGCGTCAGCTTCGATCCGCAGGACTTCGAGACCCGTCCGGCCATCCCGCACAGCGGCTGGCCCATCTCCTTCAGCGATGTCGCGCCCCATATGCAGGAGGCCTGCGACCTGATCGGCTGCGGGCAGGATCTCTTCGACATCGACGTGCCGGGCTTCGATCCGAAGGACGACGATTTCTCCTTCCGCCGCCTGGAGCGGTGGAGCCTCGAGCCGCGCTTCGACCTGATGTACGCCGAGACACTCAAGGCCGAGCGAAACATCGATCTGCGCTTCAACGCCACCGCCTGCGGCATCGACTTCGCCGAGGATGGCTCGGTGTCCCGCGTGAAGGTGAAGGCACCCGGCGGGACGGAGGCCCTGGTCTCGCCGAAGACCGTCGTGCTGGCCGCCGGCGCGCTGGAGAGCACCCGCCTCCTGCTCGCCGCCCAGGCGGATGCGCCCGCGCGGTTCGGCGGCGAGGACGGCCCGCTCGGCCGCTTCTACATGGGCCACCTCTACGCCATCGCCGCCGAGATGACGCTGACCTCTGACGTGGTGGACGGGGGAATCGACTATTTCCGCAACGGCGTGAACTACGTGCGCCGACGCTTCATGCCCAGCGCCGACCTGCAGCAGCGGCTGGGACTGACCAATGTGGCGCTGTGGCCGGACTATCCGCTGATCCGCGACCCGATCCACCGCAACGGCATCCTGTCGCTCGCCTATCTCGCGCTGTCCATTCCCCCGCTCGGGCGCCAGATCGTCGCCGAATCGATCCGCCAGCACTATGTGGGGCACGATGTGCGCCGCCTGCCGCACATCCTCAACATCCTGCGGAATCTGCCGACCACGGCCGCGTTCGTGCCGTCGTTCTTCTATGGCCGGTATTTCGCGCGCCCGCGCAAGCCTGGCTTCTTCCAGCGCAACGCCGGCCGGCGCTACGCCGTGCGCTTCCATGCCGAGCACCTGCCGGACCCCACCTCCCGTGTGACGCTCTCCGGTGCGCGCGACGCCACCGGTCTGGCGCGCCTCAAGGTGGACCTCAAATATACCCGGGCGGACGTCGAGCCGTTGCTGCGCACCCACGACGCCTTCGCGGACTGGCTGCAGCGCACAGGGACCGGCCGCATGGACTGGCTCGTCCCCGAGGAAGAGCGGGTCGATTACATCCTCAAGCAGTGCTACGACGGCCACCACCAGATCGGTACTGCCCGCATGGCCGCGAGCGAGCGAACCGGCGTGGTGGATCGCGACTGCCGGGTGTTTGGCTCGTCCAACCTGTTCGTCGCTGGCTCGGCGGTCTATCCCACGTCCAGCCAGGCCAATCCCACCCTCACGGCGGTGACCCTGGGCGTGCGGCTCGCCAAGCACCTGACCAGCCGGCTCGCGACACCGGCCGGCGTCGCGGCCACGGCCTGAGACACATCATCCGTTGAGCTTGCCGATGGCGACCTGGCGCCGTCGGCGGTTGCCGCCGATCTCGACCACATGGGTGCGGAAGGCCACGCGCCGGCCGCCCCCGCCGGCCAGCGCCTCGCCCGGGGCCCTCCATCGGCTCATGTAGATGGCAAGGCCCATGGCGACGCAGAGTTCGCCGGGGGTGAAGGTGAGCGGATACACCGCCGACGTCGCCAGCATGTACAGAATATAATCGCTGAGGGCGAGGTCGAGGCAGTGCCCGGTGCGCCGGGCCGCCGTGCGCGCGGCGAGGAAGCCGGTGACGAACAGCGTCATGATGAGGATGGAGCCGACGAGCCCATACTCGAATGCGACACCCACCCAGCCGAGGTCCGAGACGTAGAAGTCGGCATTCTGGAAGATGTCCGCCAGCGTCACCGTGCCGAAGCGCGTGGTGGCGCCGACGCCGAACAGCCATCGCAGCGGCTGGTCGCCGAGAAAGCCGAAGGCCTGGGCCAGCGACGTCTGGCGCACCGACAGGGAGCCGCCGAGATCCTGCGCGGCATTGCCGCCGAGGTTGATGGCGGCAATCACCGCGAACGGCAACAGCATCAGGAGGCCGGCGAGCGCCGCGCGCTTCCACCGTGGCGACAGCGAACTGAACGCCGCATAGCCGCAGATCATGATGCTGCAGCCTATGGCGGCCCGCTGCTTGTAGATCCACAACATCAGCACGAACGCCACCACGACACCCAGTGCCTTCACCACGTGCGGCTTCTCCATGAAGGAGCGCACGAGGTAGAAGACGAGGAGAATGCCGAAGAACATGGGCATGTAGATGCGGTTGCCGCGCTCGTCGTCGGTCAGCAGCAGCTTTCCCTGGGAGGAATTGTCCGTGTACCAGGCGTCCGGGATGAGGATCCACATCATCAGCATCAGCACGTAGGTGGCGATGCCGAGCACCACGCAGGCGCGGCGCACGCGGTCGGGCACCGGGCTGAGCCACAGGAGCATCACCGACAGGCCGAAATAATAGGTGATCGGCCAGATCTTCACCGTCGTGGCGATGGAGCCGAAGAAATCGTTGCCGAGCTGCATGATCGACACGAGCGGCGTGATGCCGAGGCCATAGGCCAGGAAAACCACGTAGACGTATTTGCAGGGCAGGTCGAGCTTGGCGAGACCGCGGACGGTGAGGGGCAGGGTGAGGATCGGCCACGCCTTCGACAGGGCGTAGAGCGGCAGCAGCTCCGAGTAATAATGGAAGCACTCGGCAAACACCGGCAGGATGAAGAGCAGCACCGCCATGGTGAGGCCGGGCGAAAACCGCTCGCCGAGATTGCGCCGAGCCCGCCGCACGCGCGCGGTCATGGCCGGAATGGTCACACGCCGCAGTGCGCCGCGCGGGGCTGCAGAGCCGTCCTGGGCCGTCATGACCGATCCACCATGGCGCCCCTCACGCGCGGCTCTGTGTCCCCTTGCCCGACCGGCTGCGGTCCATGCCGTAGGCGGCGGGGTTCACCCGGGCCTTCGCCACCATCAGCAGGACGGGCATGGATTCCACGAATACCCGCCGGATGTGGGTCTGCGGGCTCACGATGAGGCGATAGAGCCATTCCAGGCCGAGCTTGCGGAACACCGGATTGGCGCGCTTGGCGTGGCCGGTGAGGAAGTTCAGCGAACTGCCGATGCACAGCGCCGTGCCGACCGCGCCGCCGCGCTGGTCGACCAGTTGCGTTACATATTCCGACCGCGGAGAGCCGGCCGCCATGAAGATGTAGCGGGCCGGATGATCGAGAATGAAGCGGACGCATTTTTCCACTTCGTCCGGCTTGTTGATGAAGCCCATGGGGGGATTGTGGTGGGCGACGTTGGTCAGGTGGAAACGCGCCTTCAGGCTGTCCACCATCTCCACCTCGCCGCCGATGATGGTGATGGCGTCGTCGGGCTGGATATAGGCCTCGAACAGATGGGCGGTGAGGTCGCTGCCGGCCGCCAGCGGGATGTCGAGCCCGAACACCTGGCGTGCCAGAGCGCGCGGCACCTTGCCATCCATGAGGTGGAGCCAGGCCTTCTCATAGAAGGCGATGAAGCGGGGGTCCTCGAGGTGGCTGTGGCGCACCAGGTTCTGCGCGTTGGGCGTCACCACGTAGGCAAGCGGCGCGCCGGGCGGCCGTGCGGCGATGAGGCGGCAGGCCTCGTCCAGCGAGATGATGGAGAAGGGAACCCGCAGGAAGACGATTTCCTCGAACGGCTTCTCCGGCGCGGCCGCGGCCGGCACGGTGCGGGAGGGCGGGATGTCGGCGGACGGCGAGGAGGACGTCATGGCTTCGCTTCAGGAGCGCGCGTTGATCCCGCATGGCCCCGGGCGGTGCGCTGTTGCGCCCGGACGCCTGCATCGGAGAAGCGGCCGCTGCAAAGTCGCTGGCGCGCCCGCTTCGATCTTACGGGACGATACCGCCCGCAGTGGTCGTCGAATAGCTGCCCAGCGTGTAGCTGAAGCTACGCTGGAATGGCACCACCTTGTTGATGAACTGGTCGATCCACAGGTCCACCTCGGCGATGGAGCTCTTCGGGACATAGATGATGTCGCCGCTCATCAGCGGCACGTCGTCTGCGTCGAAGCCGGTCTCGATGGTGTCGCGCACGTTGATGAGGCGCAGCATCGGCTCGTTTTTCGGCCCACGGCGGATCAGCGCGACCTGACCTGTGCGGGCCTCGTCAGTGAAGCCGCCGGCAAGCAGGATGGCCTTGAGCGCGCTCAGGTTCATGTCGGTGATCTTGTAGGCCCCGGGCCGCGGCACCGAGCCGCCGACATAGACCTTGGCCGACACCGCCTCCTCAAGCGCCACGACCACCTTCTGATCGGCCAGTTCCTTGCGGGATTCGGTGCGGATGTAGCTCTCCACGCTGGAGAGCGTCGAACCCTCCACGCGGATCTGGCCGATGGCGCGGGGCGCGATGGAGCCGTCCGGGCTCACCGTCAGGTCCTCGTCCATCTCGCGGGTGAGGAAATACTTGATCTTGATCTTGTCGCCAGGACCGAGGCGGTAGGCAGGTGTCTGGTCGGTCCAGGGCTTGAACCGGTCACTGTTGGTCTCAGTAAAGCGTAGCTCGTGGCCGGTGGTGAAGGGCGGCGTCCCGGTGTTCTGCGACGTCGCAATGGCGGCGCAGCCATTCAGCGCGAGCGGCACGATGAGGAGGAGGACGGACGCGCGGCGCATCCCGGCGGCGGCACGCGCGGCCGGGCGGCACATGTCTGCGCGGAAGCTCCACGCGGGACGCCCGATCCTCATCCGCCCTTTAGCCCCAGCTCGCGGCATCAACCGACCCTTGGCAAAGTAACAAAATCCGCGTGAGTCGGGCGATACCCGCCCGCGTCTTCTCCCCAGCAAAGCGGAGGCAGACGGGGCGCTGGCAACGCCACACTTCAGGGGAAGCTATAATTCGTTAGGGTTAACGACAGCTTATACGCGGTGCCGGGGGATGGGATGGTCCCTGAAATTCGGTAATCAGGTCCGGTGATAGAGCCAGTCGGGCAAGTAATAGCGCCGGCCGAACAGGATCGACCCAAGCAGCAATCCGCCGCACTCGGTCACCTGGCCGACCAGGTGAGAGGCGGCGGGCGTGCGGGTCTTCTCCGCCTGGATGGCGACTAGGTTGCCGTCCGCGACCTGGCAGAAACGCTGGCTCAGCAGCGTCGCCACGGTGGGGTTGGAGGCGATCAGGACGTGGTCGAAGCTGGTCTTCAGCTCGAGCGTCATCCTGAGGGCGTCGGAGATGGGAATGCGCAGGTCGAGCAGAGGAGAGGGCTGCGCGTCCGTGAACATCCACAGGTTCGGAACCGGCGTACCGATCATGGCGACGCCGCCGCGCACCTCCACGTCCCGCACGGAAGGGATCGGCGGCGGCGGCGTGGTGAGATCGATGAGCAGGGTGCGGCGGCCGCGCTGTCCGGCGAATTCCTCGGCAAGATCGCGGGAGAACTTCGGGAGGGACTCGTCGAAATCGGGCGAAAGCACGTGGAAGACGTGCACCGGCTCGCCATCCACCCGGGCATCCAGCAGCACGGTCGCGCAGGTGCCGATGGCCCGTTCCGAGAGATCGATTTCGGTTTCGTCGGGGTCCATGTCGAAGACGGCGACGACGGGGATGCCGAGCCGGTTCTCCACCTCGTGCGGTGTAATCATGGTGGTTCGCATGGCCGAAGCCAGCGCGCCGGCGGCGGCGCCGAAGAGAAGGCCGGCGAACAGGCCGCCCGCGAGGATCGGGAAGGTGAGCGAGCGTTTCACCACCGCCGCTCCGGCATCCTGAACCACGCGGACCGAAGACTGCCGCGACTGCGCCGCCGCTTCCTCGATGGAGGCGGCCACAGCGCGCCGCTGGTATTCGCGGAAACCGTCGTTGAGCGCGTCGCGCCGCCGGTTCAGCTCGATGAGCGGCGTCTCCACCGCGCGCAGGGTGGCGAGGCGCTCACGCGCCACCTTGAGCTGCTCCACCAATTCCACCTGCTGGCGGGAGAGCGAATCCTTCTCGACCCGGAGGCTGAGCACCATGGTCTGCACATAGTTGATCTGCGGGTTGCGAGAGGCCCGGTCGGTCACATAGCGGCGGTCCTCGCGGACCTTGATCTTGGCCCGGACGGTGGCGATCTGCTTGTCCAGCTCGCGCAGCAGCACGCTGCCCGGGGCATATTGGGCGGCGATGCGATCGCGCTCCATGAGCAGCTTGGTGAGGGTATTGGGATCCTCGTCGCCGGGCACCGCATTGGTGTTCTCGGCGAACTCGAACACGGAATTGGGCAGCGCGGCGAGCTGCTTCTCGGCCTCGGCGAGCTGGGCCGTCACGGCCACCTCGCGCTCACCCACCTGGCGCTGGCGCTGGATGATGCTGTCGACCTGGTTGGCGGCGAGGACGGCGTCCTGTGCGAAATCGATGATGCCGGCCTTGCTCTTGAGGCTCTCGATCTGCTTGTCGACGGCGGACAGGTCGTTGCTGAAGCGCTGGACCTCCTGGACGAGAATTTTGGAAGTGGGGTTCTCCAGCGTCCGGCGGCGCACCGCCAGATAGCTGTGGACGATGGCGTTGGTGGTTTCCACGGCGAGCGCGCGGTCGGCGTTGGTGTAGCTCACCTTGATGATGTTGGAATTCGCCTGCACGGCCGCACGCATGCTGCCCTGCAAGCGCTCGATGGCCCGATCGAGATCATCGTCGGAGCCGCCGAGGCCCAGCAGGGTCGCAAGCCGGCCTTTCGGGAACAGCCGGTCGATGCCGATCTGCTCCACCACCGCGCGGGCGACCTCCGCGCTCTGCACGATCTGGACTTCCGCCTCGACCTGCTTGAGGCCCTCGATGCTGAGCACGCTCGGACCGCTGTCGGTGACGTTCTGCGCGGTCGAGACCTCGCGGCTCACGATCACCATCAAGAGGCTGCTGGCGGTATATTCGGTGCGGGCGCTGAGCGCGCCGACGATGCCGACCAGCGCCGGCAGGGCCGCGGCGAGCAGGATGATCCGGTAATGGTAGAACGCCGCGATGAGGAAATCGCGCAGGGTGAAGTTGGTCGTGCCGGAGCCTGCGTCCGGAGCGACGTCGACGTCGGTCTGGTCCGCCTGGCGCACCACCATGAACCTTTCCGACTGCTCCGATGCCCCCGAGGCCGGCGCCATACCCATCAGCATCACCTTGCTTGACCATCAGCCCGGCAGGTCCGCCGCCCGGACCCGTTGCCCATACCTGGCACGCCCGCGCTGTTTTCGCAGACGATCATGAAAATCGACTGGCGAAATTGATTTTGCTTTAACCGCAACGTCAATATGGGCCGTTCAGCCCCCTTGTCCGTGTCTCAGAATGCCCTGGGCATCAGATGCCGCACGGCGAGCGTCGTGCCGATGGCCCCCTGGGCAATGAAGACGGCGGTGGCGATGGCCGCGCCCATCATCCCGAAGAATGGAATCAGCGCGGCGCACAGCGCGCTGCACACCACGAGCTGGGCGATGTTCAGCCAGCGGTGGACGCCGCCGTAGCCGGTCATCGACAGCATGAAGTCCTGGCAGGGCAGGAGGCAATTCACCAGCTGGCCGAGACCCATGACCATGAGCGCGGGCCCGGCGACCTCGAACCCCGGCGCGACCAGGTTCAGGATCGACTTGGGAAAGAACACCATGGCCGCGACGACGGGGGTGCCGAACAGCGCCACGGCGAGGCGGACCCGACGGTTGAGCGCGCGCAACTCGTCCCACTGCCCCTGGCGGTGACGGGCAGCGAACGAGGGCGCCGCGACCGTCCCGATGGAGTTCGCCACCACCCAGATGAGCATGGAGATACGGTTCGCCACCGAGAAGGCGCCCACCGCCGACGGTTCGCCGAATACGGCCAGCAGCAGCACCGGCAGCGAGTTGAGGAAGATCTGCACCACCTCCACGACGCTCAGCGGCATGGCGGTGCGCCACAGCGCGGGCAGGGCATCCGCGGGCGCATCGGGCGACGGGGTGGCGAGGAAGCGGTACCGGTCCATGACCACCATGACGAGGCCGAGCACGGTCGCGGCCAGCAGCGAGGCGGCGAGTGCATAGAGCAGGCTGTCCAGCGTGTTGGCGCCCGCGAACAGCGCGCCGAGCGTGAGCACAGGCCAGATGCCGTTCTGCACCAGCTGCCCCGTGGCTCCGCGGTGGAAACCCACCAGCGCATAGCCGACGAAGATGCACAGGGTCTGCGGCAGGATAGCGTAGGCCGAGAGCCTCAGTGCATGCGCGACCTGCGGATCGTGAAACAGATAGACCGCGAGCGGCTCGGCAAGCGCGACGGTCAGCAGCGTCGCCAGCGTGCCGCCGCCGGTGACGATGGCGGCGCCGGTCAGCAGCGCCTTGCGCGCTTCCCGGCCTCGCCCCACCGCGAGTTCCGCCGCCATGTGCCGCAGGACGGCCTTGTCGAAGCCGGCGCGCGCCACCGTGGAAATCAGTCCGATCCAGGTGAGGCACAGGAAGAAATAGCCGGAATCATGCAGGCCAAGCGCCCGCGCTCCGAACATGTAGAGGCCGAGCTTGCCGACAAGCTCCAGCCCGCGGGAGATCATCGAGCCGGCGTAGGCCCCGTAGGTGGTAAGGAGCGGCGCAAATTTGCGTAGGGAAAGCGAGGCCATGTAAATCCGCGGGAAGCGAAGAGGCTGAACAGCGGGTTCCGCCCCAGGAGCCCAAACAGGACAGGCTCGATCAGCCGGCAGAAAACGGGCAGAGCCTGCCTCGGCCCGTCCACCGCATCAGCACTTGCCGTTCGACCAGGCCGCAGCGGATGGGTGCCATCCGTCGCGGTCGAGCCGACGACCGATCGCGCCCGGCCACGCCGGGATTGAACCACGCCCGGCAACCCCGAAATGGACCCGGACCCTCGCGGGCTCGCGCGCTTTCGACCATCGCCGACCTGCTTTCCGCATATCCCGAGCAGCCGCAAATCGTCTACCTCTTTCAGCAGAAGGTCGGGAGACGGATCATGGCGCGGATGGTTCTTCGCGGGGGGAGTGCGCGGGAGGCGGAGGCGGCGTCCTCAACGCCCTGTCGCGCGGGGCGTCGGTCGCGCGCGGCGGGCCGGCGCGCCATGCTCCTGCTCAAGCTGTTCGGATTCATGATCGTGGGCGGAAACGCCATGGCGCAATCGCCCATGCAGGGGCTCGACTCCCTGCCGGGCGCCCGGCCGATCATGCGGCCGGATACCGATCCCTATCCGTTCGACGCCTACCAATCGATCAAGACCTATATGAGGGACAATTTGCCTCAAGGCTGGTGGGCGCCGGACCCCTTCCTGCAGGAT
>JAEWBL010000330.1 GCA_023391175.1 Pseudomonadota bacterium | reverse complement strand
CCGCGATGCCACCCGCCCCGGTCCCATGGGGCCGGGCGAGCCCTATGGCCTCGTCTTCTGCGACCCCCCTTATGGAAAGGGCCTCGCGGAGCAGGCCATCTCTGCGGCGGTGGAGGGCGGCTGGCTCACCGCCGATGCTCTGCTCATCATCGAGGAGCGCACCGGCCTGTTCGTGACGCCGGAAGGCTTCTGCGAGATCGAGCGGCGCGCCTATGACGAGAGCGAACTGATCTTCCTGGAACGGGCCTGAGCCCTTCCCTCACCGCTCGCTGCGGACGATGACCTCCATCAGCTCCGCCACCTTGCGGCGCTGATCCTCCGCGTCGCCCGAGCGGATCGCATGCTCGACGCAATGCCCCACATGATCCTTCAGCACCTCCTCCTCCACCCGCCGCAAGGCGGCGCGGACCGCCGAGAGCTGGGTGATGATGTCGATGCAGTAGCGATCCTCCTCCACCATGCGGGAGAGGCCGCGCACCTGGCCCTCGATCCGGCTCAGGCGCTTCTGGACTTGCTCTTTGATCGGGCTGCGCATGCCTTGCCATATACCCCCTACGGGTATATTGGACAAGAGACGATACCCCCAGGGGGTTTATTGCCGCCTTGAACATGAGCCAGCGCAAGGCCACCTGCCCATATGCGGCCTAACGCTGGCAAACGGATTTGCGGAGCCGCCATGGCACACGACCACTCATCACACGACCATTCCTCGCACGGCGGCGATTGCTGCGGTGGCAAGGCCCCGCCCCCGCTCGACCTGTCGGGTGCCGCCAGGCCGGCGCTGCCCGAGTCGGTGAAGGATCCGGTCTGCGGCATGGACGTGAAGACCGACCCCGCCGCCGGCAAGCCCACGACGGAGCATGGGGGGCGCACCTATTTCTTCTGCGGCAACGGCTGCAAGACCAAGTTCGAGGCGGAGCCCCAGACGTATCTCGCGCCGGTGAAGGACCCGGTGTGCGGCATGATGGTGTCGCCCGGCACGGCCAAATACTCCGCCCGGCACGAGAAGAAGCCCTATTTCTTCTGTTCCTCCTCCTGCGAGACCAAGTTCAAGGCTGATCCCGTGCGCTACGTGGGCGGCAGCGCTCCGCCGCCGCCCGTCGAAGTGCCGGCGGGCACCATCTACACCTGCCCCATGGACCCGGAGATCCGGCAGATCGGCCCCGGCATCTGCCCCATCTGCGGCATGGCGCTGGAGCCGGAGGTCGTCACCCTCGACGAGGGGCCGAACCACGAGCTGGTGGACATGACCCGCCGCTTCTGGATCGGCCTCGCACTCACCCTCCCGGTGTTCATGCTGGAGATGGGTGGCCATCTCTTCGGCTGGTCGCCGTTGCCCCAGCAGATCTCGAACTATGTGCAGTTCGCCCTAGCGACACCTGTCGTGCTGTGGGTGGGCTGGCCCTTCCTTCAGCGCGGCTGGCTGTCGCTGAAGACGCGGCATCTCAACATGTTCACCCTCATCGCCATGGGCACGGGGGTGGCCTATCTCTATTCGCTGGTGGGCACGTTCGCGCCCGGGCTGTTCCCGCATGACTTCCACGCCCATGGCGGCGGCGTGCCGGTCTATTTCGAGGCGGCGGCAGTCATCACCGTGCTGGTCGCGCTCGGGCAGGTGCTCGAGCTGCGTGCCCGCGATCAGACCTCCAGCGCCATCAAGGCCCTGCTCTCTCTCGCCCCCAAGACCGCCCTGCGCATCCGGCCCGATGGCACCGATGAAACCATCGACCTCGGCCTCGTCGCCCCCGGCGACGTCCTGCGCGTGCGCCCCGGCGAGAAGGTGCCGGTGGACGGCACGGTGGCGGACGGTCGCGCCGTGGTGGACGAAAGCCTCGTCACCGGCGAGTCGCTGCCCGTCTCCCGCGAGCCGGGCGAGAAGGTCATCGGCGGCACGGTCAACGCTTCCGGCGTCTTCACCATGGAGGCGGAGAAGGTCGGGCGCGACACCCTGCTCTCCCAGATCGTGCAGATGGTGGCGCAGGCGCAGCGTTCCCGCGCACCGATCCAGCGGCTGGCGGATCAGGTTTCCGGCTGGTTCGTGCCGCTGGTGTTCGGCGCCGCCGTCGTCGCCTTCGCCGTCTGGATGGCCGTTGGCCCTGAGCCCCGGCTCACCTTCGCGCTGATGGCAGCGGTGAGCGTGCTCATCATCGCCTGCCCCTGCGCCCTCGGCCTCGCCACCCCCATGTCGGTGATGGTGGGCGTCGGCCGCGGCGCCCAGCTCGGCGTGCTGGTGCGCAATGCCGAGGCGCTTGAGCGCATGGAGAAGGTGGACGTGGTGGTGGTGGACAAGACCGGCACCCTCACCGTCGGCAAGCCCAAGGTGATCGCCGTGCGCGCCTTCAACGGCCGCAGCGAGGATGAAGTCCTGCGCCTCGCGGCCGCCCTGGAGCGGGCGAGCGAACACCCGCTCGGCACCGCCATCGTCCACGAGGCGGCGGCGCGTGAGCTTGTCACCTCCGAGCCGTCCGCTGTCGAGAGCCCGGCGGGCAAGGGCATCGTCGGACAGGTGGAGGGCCACGCGATCGCCGTCGGCCACGCCGCCTTCATGAGTGAAATCGGGGTTCATACCGACCATCAGACCGCGATCGCCGAGAGCTTCCGCCGCGAGGGGGCAACGGCGGTGTTCGTCGCCATCGACGGCAAGGCCGCCGGCCTCGTTGCCATCGCCGATCCGGTCAAGGATACGACCGAAGCCGCGCTGAAGCGCCTCCAGCAGGACGGCGTGCGCGTGGTCATGCTCACCGGCGACAACCGCACCACGGCGCTGGCTGTCGCCAAGCGCCTCGGCATCATCGAGGTGGAGGCGGAAGTGCTGCCGGCGCGCAAGGCCGAGGTGGTCGAGCGCCTGCGCAAGGAAGGGCACGTCGTGGCCATGGCCGGCGACGGCGTGAACGATGCCCCGGCCCTCGCCGTGGCGGACGTGGGCATCGCCATGGGCACGGGCACGGATATCGCCATGGAAAGTGCCGGCATCACCCTGCTGAAAGGCGATCTCGTCGGCATCGCCCATGCCAGGGCTTTGTCCCGCGCGACCATGGCCAACATCCGGCGCAACCTGCTGTTCGCGTTCCTTTACAATGCGGCCGGCGTGCCGATTGCGGCCGGCGTGCTCTATCCCAGCCTTGGCCTGCTCCTGTCGCCCATGGTGGCGGCGGCGGCCATGGCGCTCTCGTCCGTCAGCGTCATCGCCAACGCCCTGCTACTGCGGACCTTCACTCCGCGCTGAGGCGCGGCTTTACAGGCATGGCCCCCGGACGGAAGATCGATCCGGGGG
>JAEWBL010000267.1 GCA_023391175.1 Pseudomonadota bacterium | reverse complement strand
CCTCCACACCGAGCTGACCATCGAGGGCGCCGACCGGGATCTGCACTCCGGCCTGTTCGGCGGCGCGGCACGCAACCCCATCCATGTGCTGGCGGCCATCCTCGCCGATGCCCATGACGCCGACGGCCGCGTTACCCTGCCCGGCTTTTACGACGATGTGCGTGAGCCGCCCGCTGACGTCCGTGCCCGCTGGCAGGCGCTGGGGCTGACCGCCGAGGCCTTCCTGAAGCCGGTCGGCCTCTCGGTCTCGGCTGGCGAGAGCGACCGGCTGGTGATCGAGCAGATCCAGTCGCGGCCGACCTTCGAGGTCAACGGCATCTTCGGCGGCTACACCGGCGCCGGAACCAAGACCATCATCCCCGCCCGGGCGACCGCCAAGATCTCCTTCCGTCTCGTGGCGGACCAGGATCCGGCCAAGCTGCGCGCCGGCTTCGAGGCGTTCGTGGCGGCGCGGGTGCCCGCCGACTGCCGCGCCGTGTTCCATTGGGGCGAGGGCGCCCGTGCCTTCCTCGTGCCGCCGGAAAGCCCGGACCTCGGCCACGCCGCCGGGGCCCTCGCGGCGGAATGGGGCGTCGCACCGGTCACCATCGGCTCGGGCGGCTCCATCCCCGTGGTGGGCCAGTTCAAGGACCGTCTGGGCGTGGACACGCTGCTGATCGGCTTCGCCCTGGACGACGACCGCGTCCATTCCCCCAATGAGAAGTACGACCTGACGTCCTTCCACAAGGGCACGCGAAGCTGGGTGCGGATTCTCGACGCCCTTGCCGGCGCGTGAGTTGACGTAACGCTAGACTTTTTCGCGTCGTGCAATCGTGCGAGGAAGGCCCGTAACGTCAGCGACGGAACCTGCCATGGCCGCTCTCGCCTCCACCATCGACACGCAGGGCCTCGTCTCGGCATGGTGGTTCGATGGCAAGGGCGGCGCAGGTCGCATCAAACCGGAGGATGCCATCTCCGCGACGGCGCCCGAAGGCGGGTTTGTCTGGCTGCATTTCCGCCATCTGCCCCGCGCGCCGCAGACGTGGCTGCGGGTCGACAGCGGCCTGGAGGGGCATGCGCTGGAAATCATGGCCGAGGACCAGTGCCGCCCGCGCTGCGTGATGTTCGCCGATGGTGCGCTCCTCTCCCTGCGCGGCATCAATTTGCAGCGCAACGCGCTCCCCGAGGAGCTCATCACCGTCCACCTCTGGGTGGACGCCCAGCGCATCGTCTCGGTTCAGCACGACTTCCTTTCCGCCATCGCCGATTTCGAGGATGCGCTCGGCCGTGGCCGCTGCCCGCGCACGCAGGGCGAGTTCGTGGCCGACCTCTCCATGCGCCTCGTGGAGCGGGTCGACGCGGTGGTGACGACCCTGATCGAGGAGGCGGACGAGCTCGAGGATGCCGTCCTCGTCACCGAGACATCCGAGCTTCTGCCCAAGCTCGCGGTGCTGCGCCGGGTGGCCATCAAGCTGCGCCGGCACATCGCGCCCCAGCGCGAGGCGCTCAACCATTTCGCGCTCGAGGATGACCCCTGGATGGGGCCGAAGGACCGAAACCGCCTGCGCGACGCCGCCGACCGCGTGGCCCGCTTCTCCGAAGAGCTAGACAGCGTGCGCGAGCGAGCGGCGGTCATCCGCGACCAGATGGTGGACGCCCGCGCCGAGCAGATGAACAAGTCCATGCTGGTGCTTGCCGTGGTCACGGTGGTGTTCGCCCCCATGACGCTGATTTCGGGTATGTTCGGCATGAACGTGGGCGGCATCCCCGGCAGCACGGATCCCGCGGCCTTCTGGGCGCTCTGCGTGTTCCTTCTGCTGCTCGGCTTCGTCCTCCTGTGGACGTTCCGCCGGCTGAAATGGATCTGATCTTCCTTTAGGTCATGCAAAGTTCGCGCGGCTGTCTCCACCGCGTCAAGGATGGTGCCGCAGATGCGGTGCGCACGGACCTTTGGAGGTTTCCCATGCGCACCCTGAAATGCGTTGCCCTCGCGTTGCTCGCCGGCGCCGCCTTCGTTTCACCCGCCCTTTCGCAGGATAAGACCGCCGAAGGCACCGCCTTCCCGGCCGTCCTCGCCGGACATGTGGTCCTGCCGGCCGCCACCTTCGTCCCCGCCCCTGCAGACGCGCCGGATGCGTTGAAGACGTCGGGCAAGTTCACCAATGCCGATCGCGCGCGGATCGACGCCATCGGCAGCGTGAAGGGCGTGAGCGTTCTCTCCAATCCCGCTGCGCCGCGCGAGACGGGCCTCTCGCTGCCGTTCGACGGGCAGCCGGTGCAGGGCTTCTCCGGCATCGTTTCCGAGGGCGACGGGAATTTCCTGGTGCTGACCGACAACGGCTTCGGCTCCAAGGCCAATTCGCCGGACGCCATGCTCACGGCGCACCGGCTGAAGATGGACTTCACGGCCGGCACCATCGAGCGCCTGAAGACCATCTTCATCAGCGACCCCGACCGCAAGGTGCCCTACCCCATCGTCATGGAAGGCACCGCCACGCGCTACCTGACCGGCTCCGACTTCGATCTCGAATCGATCCAGCGCGTGGGTGACAGCCTGTGGTTCGGTGACGAGTTCGGTCCCTTCCTCATCGAGACCGATCTCGATGGCAAGGTGAAGGCCGTGTTCGAGACCAAGGTGGACGGCAAGGTGGTGCGCTCCCCCGATCATCCCGCCGTCACCACGCCGGGCGCGCCGGACGGCAAGGTGGCCTTCAACGTCTATCGTTCCAAGGGCTTCGAGGGCATGGCCCTCTCCCCGGACAAGACCAAGCTCTATGCGCTGCTCGAAGGCCCGCTGTTCGATGCGGCCGCCGGCGGCAAGGAGAAGGTGGGTGATGCGGAAGTCCTGCGCATCGTCGAGTTCGACCTCGGCAAGCGCGAATGGACCGGCCGCTCGTGGAAGTATCCGCTGGCGGTGGCGGGCAATGCCATCGGCGACTTCAACATGATCGACGACACCCACGGCCTCGTCATCGAGCGCGACAGCCTGGAAGGCTCCCGCTTCAAGGCCTGCGCCGCAGGCAAGGTCGAGCCGAGCTGCTTCGACAAGTCGGCCCAGTTCAAGCGCGTCTACAAGATCGCCTTCTCGCCCGAGACCGCCGGCGAGCCGGTGCGCAAAGTGGGCTATATCGACCTTCTCGCCATCAAGGATCCGAACGGCAAGGCGAAGCAGGGCGGCACCGAGGGCGTGCTCGACTTCCCCTTCTTCACCATCGAGGACGTGGTGATGGTGAGCCCCACCGAGATCGTGGTGGGCAACGACAACAACCTGCCCTATTCGGCCGGCCGCAGCCCGCAGAAGAACGACGACAACGAGTTCGTCCTCCTCAGCGTGCCGGAGCTGCTGGGCGCCAAGTGAGCCGGCGCGCGATCGCCGCAAGAACGCAAAAGGCCGGGCTCACGCCCGGCCTTTTCGACTCCTTTGAATCTCCGACCCTACTGCCCGGCGGCGAAGACGCTCGGGAACGGCCGCCCGCGCACGTCGTAGACGGTGGCGTAGGTGACGCCCTCGCGCTCGACCTTCACCAGCAGCGGCGCCTTCACGTCGGCGCAATAGAACTCGCCGAGACGCATATAGAAGTCCGCATTGCTGCTGTCGTAGGTCGTCTCGTAGCGCGGCCCCAATTCTGCAGCGGCGGCGAAGTGGGGGCCGCAGACTGCCACGCGCAGCTTGCGGCCCTGGGGGAGGGTGCGCCGGTGCTGCTCCACATATTCGTCCAGCTCCTCCGTGGCCTGCTTGAAGGCAAGACCCCAGTAATCGAGCATGAACAGATCGTCCGCGCCCTTGATGCCGCCGACGAAGTGGTTGTAGTAGGTATATTCGTAGGGGTGGAGATTGTGGAAGTCCACCGCCGGCACCACGAACCCGACCGCGAAAGTCGCGGCCACGGCGGCCTGGGCGAGACGCGGGAGGCCCTGCGCCTTCTGCCACAGCCACGCCGCCGCATAGCCGCCAAGCAGCGCCAGGGCGGGCGTGACGAACACGAAGTGGCGGATGCCGTTGTACATCACCGGGCGGGTGACGACCGTGAGCAGCACCGGGAAGGCGGCGGCGGTAACGATCAGAACCAGCCGCGCGCGCTTGGCGGGGGTATCCTTGCCCACGAAAGCCGAGACGATCGCGCCCGCAGCGCCTGCCACCGCAAGGCCGAGGAACAGCTCGGGCATCTGCACGGAGAAGAGCGTGGGCACGTAGGTGCGCGGCATGTCCGGCACGAGGATGGGCCGGCCCTCGAACATCTCTCGCCACGGCACTTCCCAGAAGTGCGAGTAATATTGGAGCGCCACCAACGGATTGAGCGGCTCCGCGACGCCCCAGGGCCAGACGATGCCGAGCACGAAATAGGCCAGCGGCAGGCCCAGCATCAGGAGGCCGGTGAAGCGCAGGGTGCGCAGCAGCGCCGGCTTGATGCCGAGGCGCACGCACTCCACCGCCAGCACGAAGGCGATGGCGGCGGCGAGATACACGCCGCAAAGTAGACCGAGGACGCGGGTGCCGATGGCAAGGCCCAGAAACAGGCCGAACAGCGTCACGGTGCGCGGCGAGGGCTGGGGAAATTCATCGAACGCGCGGATGCAGGCATAGAGCACGCCGGCCACGGCCACGGCGAAGGGCGCGTCCTTCGCGTTCATGAACATGTGCCCGTAATAGAGCGGGCAGATCATGAGGAGGGCGACGGCAGCAAGCCCGCCCCACGGCCCGGCAAGCCGCCGGCCGGCCCGCCACACCAGGACAAAGCCGAACACGCCGACCAGCCCGCCCAGAAGGCGGCGGATGTCGAAGACATCGACGAAGGGCAGCGCCTTGGAGAGGGCGGCCGCCGCGAGATCGAAGCCGCCGCCGTAATAATACAGGTTGACGAAGGAAAAGACCTTCCGATGCGTCAAGCCTGACGAAAAGTAGGAATAGAGCAGGTCGCCATACTGGGAGTGGGTGAAGTCATCCCAGCCGAGGCCATAATCGGAAAAGGTGAGAGCGGCGATGACCGCCACACCGGCGATGAGGACAAGGGCGCACGCGTCCGCAATCGCGCCCGGCCGACGTTCGATATCGAGGAACGACATTGATGGAGGATCCCGAACCCAACTCCTGTCGCGCCGATTCCGGAATCGCTTCCAGGCCCCCAGCGCGATACACCACCATATTACCGCAGGCAGCTACGCGGATCACAGCTAAGATGGAGTAGAGGAGGATCGCAACAAAATTATGCTGTGCGTTGCAAAAAATTAAGGCAACTTCGGGAGCAATTGCGGCAGCATAGCTGACCGAAGGTAAGATTAACCGGCGCAGTATTCTTGCAGGGCAGAGTCGATCACCGGCAGGAAAGAAAGTCGCGTGCCCGAGCGTATTTGTTCAGCACGTGAATCCCGGAGCGGCAAAAGAGACGGCAGCCAGCGCTCGGCCTCGCGCAGGAGCCCAGCGGGCCTGCGCCCACGCCCTTCGGCGAGGAGCAGGCC